>NZ_JBSSDE010000011.1:0-80288 GCF_054060435.1 Thermostichus sp. MS-CIW-34
CTTCTGCCATTTGTTTTCATCTAAAAAAACCAACTTCATCCTCTTTCCTCTATAAATTATTCTCTCTATCCTAACATAAGATCAACACGACCTAGGACACTGTACCCACAACTAAAACCTTGGTCGCGTCTTCGCGTCAGCGTTGCGGAGCAATAGCGTTGCGGAGCAATAATGCAGGGGCCCAAAAGGTTTTTCTCAGTAGCCCGGCTGTCTCAGCCTAATCTGAAAATACTACATTAGTTTATATTGTTGGATTCTTAGTGTTAGAAGTTATCGAAAGTAAGTCTGTTTCCTTGGCGAGATCAGTTCTCGACTCCTGTGAAGTTGCATTTGTTGCACCTATCTCTGCCGTTGAGCTCGCCTCTCTATGCCCCGCAACTGGAGCAATCCCTCTGTCAGCAAGTTGACCGGGAGCTGGGCCAGCGGGCTCGGCTTCTGCGCTGGAGCTTGACGGCGGTGGAGGGGGATAGAGCCTGGGTTGAGGTGGTCGCCACCACTGATGAGGGCTACTCGGATTTAGACTAGGACAACTCACTCTTAGTCAGCTTCTTGACAGACGTCTGCAAGAGTTTTCCCAATACCCCAGTGGTCTCAGACCAATCGAGAACCAACAGTTTCATTGCTACGTTAAAGAGATGGTTCATATTGATTGATGGAAATGGCTATCGGTACCCTTGCCCATTTTTGTCGTTTGGCCAATGTCTGTCTCTGCATCTGAACCAACTCCGGCTCCACTGCTGGCCGAGCAGCACCCCCCTGTCGCCCTCACCATCGCTGGATCCGACAGTGGTGGGGGAGCAGGGATCCAAGCGGATCTGCGCACCTTTGCTTTCCAACGGGTACACGGTACCTCTGCCCTGACCTGCGTGACCGCCCAGAATACCCTTGGGGTGAGCCGGGTCGATGCGCTGCCCCCCGAAGCCGTGGCCGCCCAAATTGAGGCCGTGGTGCAGGACATTGGGGTGCAAGGGATCAAGACGGGCATGTTGCTGAATGCCGAGATCGTGCTGGAGGTAGCCCGTCAGGTGGAGCGCTGGGCGTTGCGGCCTCTGGTGGTGGATCCGGTGATGGTGTCCCGCACGGGAGCAAAGTTGCTGGCAGATGAAGCCATTCAGGCCATCCGCGAGCGGCTGATCCCCTTGGCCCAGGTGCTGACCCCCAATCGCTATGAGGCGCAAATTTTAACGGGGCTGCAGCTGCAGTCCCTGGCGGATATGCAAACGGCGGCTCAGCAGATTCGCACCCTGGGCTGTGGAGCGGTGTTGGTCAAAGGTGGGGGTATGCCGGGGGAACTGCAGGGGGTGGATGTGTGGTTCGATGGCGAGCGACTGGAAGTGCTGAAAACAGAGCGGATCCCCACCCGCCACACCCACGGCACCGGCTGTACCCTCTCGGCGGCCATTGCAGCACAGATGGCCTGGGGCAGGGATCCCTTGGCGGCCACAGTGGCGGCCAAAGCCTATGTAACAGAAGCGCTGCGACATCCTTTGGCCATCGGGTCAGGTCAGGGGCCAGTGGGGCACTTCTACCCGCTTCTGTCCGGGATTGGCAAACCTGTGCCATAAGAGAGAGGTCACTCTCTCTGGCTGCTATGGCTAGCCCGTCGAATCTTTCTCAGAAGGGATCCCTGCCCAAATGGCGGTTTTGGCTACCCCTACTGCTGCAGCTGGGTATCGTTCTGCTGATACCGGCTCGGCAAGCGCTGACCCTCGCTGTCGGAACCACGATCTACCTGCAAACGGCCCCCGTGGATCCCTATGACCTTTTGCGGGGCCGGTACGTGGCCTTGGGCTACGTCGTCGGTCGACGCTCCACCCTAGAGCAACTGCCGGGTTGGTCACCTGAATTGGAGACCCCAGGGATCCTTTATCTGCGCTTGGCTCCCCCCGCAGGGGATCCCACTCAACCTTGGCGAGCAATCGGTGTCAGCCGGGAGATGCCCAAAGATTTGCAGCCTGAAGAGAAAGTGCTGCGAGGCTGGTTTGACGGGCAGCAGCTCAAGTTGGGAACCGAAGAATTTTTTATTCCCGAAGCGATTGGAGATGCCTGGGAAGAGGATATTCGGCGTTACCCTGAAGCCACGCGGGCAGAAGTGAAAGTGGATCCCTGGGGCAAGGCAGCATTGGTCGGCCTCTGGGTAGGGGAGCATCGGTACTAAGTGCTCATTCTGCCCGGCTTTAACGCTTTAACAATTAATCACCATATTCTGACATCCGAACCCGAAGGAGAGCCGGAAAACTGAATGGGGCAGGGATCCCTATCACTTGCCCCTCGAAACCCTGAAGATGGCGAGAACCGGAGCTGTGCCATTGAGGAGCTTGCTAAGTGCTGCACAGCCTTGCTCAACACCTGAATTAGGGTCATCCCAATTGGGTCAAACTTCTTCAGCTAGAAATCGCAGGAGCCCCGCACTGTACCCGTAGGGTCAGTGCCGGGAGGAATGCGAGGTTACAATAGAACCATGACCCAAGTCCTGACCGTATCCTGCAAGCTCAAGGTGTCCCCGTCGCAAGCCGCCAAATTGGACGCGACTTTGGAGGCTTTTGGCCAAGCCTTGAATTGGGTCAACCAGAACACGCCGGAGAAAGTCGCCAACGCCGTTAAGCTCCAGTCTCTGTGCTACCGCGAAATCCGTGCCCGGTTCGGCTTGTCCAGTAACTTGGCTCAGCAGGTCTGCAGGCGGCTGGCCGGCGCCCGTAAAGTTGCCCAACAGAAAAACCGCCCCGTCAAAGCGTTCAAAGGAGACTTCGCTACCTACGACGCTCGTATCTTTTCGTTCCGCGAGAAAGACTGGACGGTGTCGCTGACCACGGTGGAGGGTCGGGAGCGCTTTGAGCTGGCGATTGGCCGCTACCAGAGAGAACGGCTGGCGGGCTCCAATCCCAAATCTGCCACTCTGGTCAAGCGTAAAGACGGCTCCTACTCTATTCAAATCTGTGTGGAAACGGAGCCATCCCCACCGCAACGCACGGGTAGAGTGCTGGGGGTGGACTTGGGAAGGACAGATATTGCCCATACGTCAGAGGGTGATAACTGGAATGGACAGCAGTTGAACAAAGTCCGAGACCACTACTCTCGATTGAGGGCGGCACTCCAACGCAAAGCCAGTAAGGGCACACGCAGTTCGCGGCGCAGATGCCGTCAACTGCTGCAACGGCTGTCTGGCAAGGAAAGACGCTTTCAGTCGCGTCAGCGTTGCGTAGCAAAAACGTGGGTCAATCATCGCATCTCTAAAGCTATTGTCTCTAGGGCAAAAGCTACCAACAGCGCTATCGCCCTGGAAGACCTGACAGGGATCCGGGAGCGCATCAACCAACAACCCCGCAGTAAAACTGAACGGCGCAGGGCCAACAGTTGGGCGTTTTATCAACTCCGTCAATTTTTGGAGTACAAGGCTCTGCGTGCAGGGGTTGCTTTGATTCTGGTGCCGCCTGCCTACACGTCGCAGACCTGCCACCGGTGTTTGCACATTCATCCCGACCCTGCGCAATCCTACCGCAGTGGAAAGAAGTTTAAGTGTGGACACTGTGGATGGGAAGGGGATGCGGATTTGAATGGTGCGAATGTGATTGCGCTTTTTGGGGCTGCTGTAAACCAGCCTAGAGGTTCGTGGTTGGCTTGCCAACTGCAGGGCTACCGAAAGCCCGCTCCGTACCGCTTTAGCGGTCGGAGTCGGGTAGTTTACGTTTTCACTTCCGAATCTCTCCTATCCAACAGGTTTTGCAACCACACCTGAATATCCCGCAGGCTCTCCGGGGAAACTTCATGGCCCATCTCGTACTCGCGATAGGTGAAGTTCAGTGGCAGCGGGGCAAAATAATCCCTGATCTGGCGGCCAAAAGCAATCGGCAAAACAGCATCAGCAGTGCCATGAACCACCAGGATGGCCAGGTGTTTCATCCGCTCCGGCTCCACCGCCTCGGCCAGGATCTCTGGAGATAGGCGCCCACTCATTGCCACCACCCCCGCCAGCTTCTCCGGCTGGGTCAGAGCCAAGTACAGGCTCATGATCGCCCCCTGGCTAAACCCCAGCAAATACACCTGCCTGGGATCCAAGGCAATATCCGGGATCCCATTGGGCAGCGCCTGTTCCAGAAAGCGGCTCAGGAGCTTGAGGCTATTGCGCGCTTGCTGGGGATCCCCCACCAGCCCTTCTGGCGTCCAGGCCATTTCAAACCAGGCAAACCCGCCCACACTCCAAGGAATAGGGGCTCTCAAGCTAATCACCGCCAACCGGGGATCCAGATAGGGGGCCAACTGGAACAAATCCCCCTCGTGGCTGCCGATCCCGTGCAGCATCACCAACACAGGTGCGGATCCCAAGCCGACCTGTCGAGGCGGCTGAAAGCGGTAGGTGAGGGGCAAAGAAGAAGGCACGCAGCGGATCCTCAAAGGCGGAGACAAGGTATGGCCGGCCTACGCCCAATCCTGGGGCTGGCGAAGCACCTGATGGAGCTTGGCTTCCCACGTGTCCGGTTGCGGCTCGTAGCCATATTCCCAGCGCACCAATGGCGGCAAAGACATCAAGATCGACTCGGTGCGGCCCTGGGTCTGGAGTCCAAAGATCGTGCCGCGGTCATAGACCAAGTTGAACTCCACGTAACGCCCGCGACGATAGAGCTGGAATTGCCGTTCTCGCTCTCCCCATTCCATCCCCTGCCGCCGCTCCACAATCGGCGCATAGGCCGGCAAGAAGGCTTCGCCACAGGCTTGCACCAACTCGAAAAGATGTTCCCAACTGCGGGATCCCACCCGCACCTGTAACGATGGTGGCTCAGAAGCCAGTTGTTCGGGATCCCCTTCCGCCTGGCCTTCAGGCCGATAGAGCAGCCCAGGGCGTTCATCCTGATAGTCGAAGAAAATGCCGCCAACGCCGCGCGCCTCGCCGCGATGAGGTAGGAAAAAGTAGCGATCGCACCAGATCTTGAAAACTGGGTAGTAGACGGGATCCAAGCGGTCACAGGCTGCCTTGAGGGTGCGGTGAAAATGGGCCGCATCCTCCTCAAACAGGTAATAGGGGGTGAGATCCATCCCGCCCCCAAACCACCAAACCGGCCCCGCCTCGAAATAGCGATAGTTCAGGTGTACCGTCGGCACATAGGGGTTGCGAGGATGCAACACCATAGAGGTGCCTGTGGCGTAGAAAGGATGCCCTGCCGCTTCTGGACGCTGTTTCAGAATCGAAGGGGGCAGATGGGATCCGAACACCTCGGAAAAATTGACTCCCCCCTGCTCAAACACGTCTCCCTGCTGAATGACCCGCGAGCGCCCGCCCCCTCCTCCAGGGCGTTCCCAACGGTCTTCCCGAAACTTGGCTTTTCCGTCTAGGGCCTCCAGACGGGCACAGATGTCATCTTGTAGGCGCTGCATGAATTGGCTCACCTGTTGACGGGCATCCACTGGCAGCGCTGTAGGGCTTGAGGCCAGCATCATAGTCTTCCAATCTCTCGAAACTCGACAAAAACCTCTCCAGCCCCCATCAAACCTCTCAGACTGGGAGAGCCGAACTGCCAAACTGAAGAGTTCTAACCTGGCCGGGCAAGAAACTCCCTGGAAATCCAGGCCGCTCTTGGATCTTACGTGGGAACCGCCTCATAGGGACGAAGTCGCGCCCACTTGTTCCGTTCCTCGCGAAAGCTCTGGCAGCCCACCACATCCCATTCCATCTCGGTGCCCCCATTGCGGATATTGACATTGATCTGGGGGCCCTGCGGCTCAAAATCCGGCGTCAGTGTGAGATGAGGTTGCTGATGCTGCGCTTCCACGGCATGGTAGGTGGTACAGCGATCCACGTAGTAGCAGTGAATACAAATACACATGGCTGCTGCCTGCAAGAAACGGTTCCCAATCTTGAGGGTAGCATCCTGCCTCCTTCCAGACGGCGGATCCCCTCTTTCTCAGCCGATTCTTGAGATATTTCTTAGCAAAGAGAGGCATCTCCTCGTCTCTCGTCTAAAATCTCGACATATTTCTCAGGATGGGGCTTGATCTGTCCTTAGGATCGAACCATCCAGGCTATCCAGAGGAACTGCCATGAACACCCACACCCGCTACCGCTTCACCTGCACCCTCTCCTTTGGAGATATCTACGGCCAGATCATCGTTTGGCTGATTGTCATCTTTGCCAGCTTGGCCGCTGCCCTCTCCCTGATGAATAGCCCCCTCTACGCTTTTCTCACCATTGCTCTGATTTTGGTGATCTCCCTGCCTTTCCTGCTCTTCGCCTTCGTGACCACCCTGCTCAATCACATCGAGTTTGCCGTTGTCCCTCCTGAGGAAGAGGAAAATCGCGCTGCTGCTGCCGCTAAGTCGCCCGTGGCCGTCAGTTAGAAACAACTGGCAGTCGGTTGGCGCTTGTCGGATGGATCCCTTGCCCCAAAGACACCTGTGCTGAGTTAAAAAAACCTTGGCTCTCTTGGTCTAGCGCTTGAGTTGGCCCCTGCAAGGCGAGCAAGCGGGTAGCCTTTTATTGGCATTTTATTGGCAATTGTTTTACCAAAGAATTGGGTCTAAAGCCCTGCCGTTCACGGCAGCTTTTGTGCTGTACTCTAGACCAGTAGTAGAGTAGTCAACCACTTAAAAAACCCGGTAGCCCGGCGACTACGCAAGCAACCTAAATAGGTTTTGCCCTTTCTCTTCAACGGTACTTAGGGCAGAAGGGAACTGCCCCGCTTGGGGAGATGGGCACCGCTGTCGTAAAGGGGCAACCCGATACGGCAAGTGCTGTCTTGGAACCAAGAGCCAGAATCCTCTGCCTTTGGGCAGGGGAGTATGGTGACATCCTCCCGGCGCTCGTCCTGTGGACAGAGCGCGGGCCACCCTTCCCGTCAGCAGGACGGAGTCCTTACCTCGCGGTCGGGCATTCCTGCCCCACGCCACTTGTCTGGGTCTACAACCCCCGACAGACCGACTGAACAGGCAGTTTCCCTTCCCCAGCCTCCCTGGCTACTGCCAGCTTGCAAAACAAGTCTAATCCCAGGGAACGGTGCATCGGCAGACAGGATGGACTCCTGCACCCAGGAACCCCTGTCCACCGGCCAAGAGCAAGATGCTATCCACTCGTTGATTTCCGGCAAAGTGTAGTTGTATACGTCCTGGCCAATCTCCAGCCACGCCAACAGCAAGGCCTCCGTCCCGCTGACGCGAGCGGCTTGTTGGGAGGCATCTGGATCAATCCGGTGCTTGTAGGTTACACCAGCATAAGTAGGTTTTGCTACAGATTTCGCTCAGGGGTATGGTGGGGATCCCTGTATCCCGGTGCTTACCCTGCGGGTAGAGCGCAGGACTGATTGCCCCCGCACCACCGTTAGCTAAATCGTTGAGTTGCTCTGCAAGCTAAGATCGGCAAACCCTGTTCCATCGATGAGGATCCGCGTCGGCCATGATGACCGTAATGGAGTTTTTCGCCCTCAGTGCTGGGGAGTGGATGTGCCAACGCACCAGCCATCACTTGGCTTTTCGCCGCTCTGAGGGTGGGAGGTCGCGGCTACAAATTGCCACCCTTGCGGCAACCGATCCAGCAGTCATCCGGGTTTGCGAGTTGTTCAGGGTGGATCCCCGACGAGCTGTGGGAGCAGCGCGGGTGCGGTGGGATGGCGAGCAGGAGTGGGACAACGAAGAGTACAAGGGAGACGTGGTGCTGGTACCTATCCCCGATGAGACCGATCCCATGCGCGGGCAGTTGCTGCGGGATCAGGGCTACGCTGAGAAAGTACCGGTGGCCGGTACCTATGTCATGGGATCCGATGGCGCCCTTACCCTTTACACCCAGTATGAGATGACTGAGTCGGAAGAGCGCATTTGGTTTGCCAGCCCCAACTTGCGCCTGCGGGCCAGCACTGTCAAGCGGTTCGGTGGCTTCAGCATGGCTTCTTTCTGCTCCGAGGTGCGTAAACTCTCCGTCGGCCCTTCTCCCACCCCTACGGTGGCCGAATCCAGCTCTTTCCGCAGCTAGAGCGTTTTCTCCTCAACCGCAACACGGGTTGTGCCATGCACCAAGTCTTGGATCTGGGGATTAACCTGCTCCACGCCAATCAACACCAGGCCGACCACAACCGGGAGCATTTTGATGCCTGGGGAGTAACCTGTCTGAACCTCATGAGCGCGCCGGGGGCGGGTAAGACGTCTTTGCTGGAGAAAACCGTGGTCGCTCTTGCTGGCTCGCTGCGCCTGGCGGTGATCGAGGGAGACATGACGACCCAACTGGACGCGGAGCGGTTGCGTCGCTACGGGATCCCGGTGATTGCCATCAACACGGGGCGGGCCTGTCATTTGGATGCGGCCATGGTGGCCGGGGGCTTGCAGCAATTGGAAGCACTGCTGGATCCCCAACAACTGGATTTGCTGCTGGTGGAAAATGTCGGCAACTTGGTCTGCCCGGCGGAGTTTGAGGTGGGGGAACACGCCAAGGTAGCACTGCTCAGCGTCACAGAAGGGGAAGACAAGCCTCTCAAGTACCCAATCATGTTTCGAGAGGCGGATTGTCTGCTGATCACCAAAGTGGATCTGGTTCCTGTGTTGGAGGTGGATTTGGATCGGATCCAGGCCAATATCCGCGAGATCAACCCTTCTGTGCCGATTTTTTGTCTTTCTGCCAAGACGGGTGACGGGCTGGAGCCCTGGCTGGGCTGGATCCGAGAGCAGATTCTCCTGGCCCAACACCGACGGCAGCCGCAGTGAAGGGTATCATACTGAGCATCTAGCCGTGGAACTGATACATTTACGCTGAACACTGCTGAACATCACTGTTCAACTATGCAGCGATAGCATTCTGTTTGTTTCCATTCGCGTTAGCGGGACGGAGTCCAAACAGAATGGCGGTATCCCGCAAAGCTTTGAGTAGAATACCCAAAGCGCAGTTTCCGTGTCGTCTTACTACCAATTTTCTGCTTTGCTTTGGCTACCATGTTGGCAGACTCGAAAGTAAACAGAAAGATCAACTGGTAGTAATCCGTACTGAACATATTATACATTATTTTCAGTATAGTTGAGCTTATTATTGACTAGAGTCATGCTCTCCTCACCTGAGCTGGCCAGGCAGGGGATGAGTTAGCACCTCTGGCGGGTCAATTTGCAGATAACTTGTGTGGATGGAAAATCCCGGCTATGGCCAATTTAAGTGACTTTGTACAGGGCATTGAGCAGTTGATCGAGCTGGCTCAGAAGCTGGACGAGAAAAAGCAAAGTGGAGAGCTGCGAACCGAAGTCCGCATCCAGGCCCGTCCTCTGGGCAGTTCTATTCCCCCTTCCGGCTCCATCCCCCGCCGCCGCAGCCCTGCCCAAACGGGGGATCCCCCCTGGAGCAGCGAGCCCCAAGTGATGTCTGCGGTTCGCTTCCAGGAACCGTCCAAGGCCGCTGTGCCCGACCCGCCAGCAACTTCTGCCGACCGCCCAGAGTCTTGGGCTGGGCCACGCCTCAAGGATGTGGGGGGACTGAGGGAACAGCTCCAAGCGCTGCGGGAGATGGTGGAGATCCCCCTCAAGCGGCCCGATCTGCTGGCCAAGCTGGGGTTGGATCCGCCCCGCGGCGTGTTGTTGGTAGGCCCCCCCGGCACCGGCAAAACCCTGACGGCCCGCGCCCTGGCCGAGAGCCTGGGGGTGAACTACATCGCCATTGTCGGCCCGGAGCTGATCGGCAAGTACTACGGCGAGGCGGAGGCGCGCCTGCGGCAACTGTTTGAAAAGGCAGCCAAATCGGCTCCCTGTCTGGTGTTTATTGACGAAATCGATGCCCTAGTGCCCAACCGCGCCACTGTCGAGGGGGAGGTGGAAAAACGCCTGGTGGCCCAGATGCTGGGGCTGATGGACGGGTTTGTGGCCCAAAAGGGGATCGTGGTGCTGGCAGCCACCAACCGGCCTGAGGCTCTGGATCCGGCTCTGCGGCGACCGGGGCGCTTTGATCGGGAGGTGATCTTCAAGGTGCCGGACCGGGAGGGGCGGCGGGAGATCCTGGCCATCCACACCCGCGGCATGCCCTTGGCGGAGGATGTGGATCTGGACAGCCTGGCGGATCAGACGCTGGGCTTTGTGGGGGCAGATCTGCGGGGCCTGTGCCAGGCAGCAGCCTATGCGGCTTTGCGGCGGCAGGTGCCCGATTTGGGATCCCCCATCCCCGAGTCCCTGACGGTAACCGCAGCGGATTTTCAACAGGCTCTGCAACAGGTGAAGCCGGCGGTGCTGCGCTCGGTGGAGATTGAATCCCCGCAGGTGAGCTGGGATCAAATTGGCGGCCTGGAGCACGCCAAGCAGATTTTGCAAGAGGCCATCGAGGGATCCCTGCTGCACCCTGAGTTGTACGAGCAGGCTCAGGCCCAAGCGCCCAAGGGCATCCTCCTCAGCGGCCCCCCTGGCACTGGCAAAACCCTGTTGGCCAAAGCCATCGCTTCCCAGGCCAAGGCTAACTTCATTGCCGTCTCCGGCCCGGAGCTCTTGAGCAAATGGGTGGGATCCTCCGAGCAGGCGGTACGGGAACTTTTTGCCCGCGCCCGCCAATGCGCCCCCTGTGTCATCTTCATCGACGAGATCGACACCCTCGCCCCGGCGCGGGGAAGCTACTCCGGGGATAGTGGGGTCAGCGACCGCGTTCTGGGGCAGCTGCTGGCAGAGCTGGACGGGATCCGCCCCAGCCAGGGGGTGTTGGTGGTGGCCGCCACCAACCGCAAAGCCAGTTTGGATCCCGCCCTCACCCGGGCCGGCAGGTTGGAGCTGCACCTGAGCGTGGAGCTGCCGGATCGCAGCGGGCGACGGGAAATTTTGGCCGTTCACAACCGCAAGCGTCCCCTGGGGCCTGATGTGGACTTACAGGGGTGGGCCGAGCAGACCGAAGGTTGGAGTGGTGCCGACCTGGCCCTGCTCAGCAACCGCGCCGCCATTGCCGCCATCCGCCGCCACCGCGCCACTTCCGAGACGGTGGATGCCAAAACCCTGGTCATCCAACAGGAAGACTTCTGTCGAGCCTTTGCCGAGCTGCAGCAGCAACGCCAAGCCGGCTGATCCCAGCCTGAGGGCTATTCCCATCACGCCAGCGGTTCGGAGCACCTTCAAACTTTCAAAATCAAAAGACTGGGATCCCTTGCCATTCTGGTTGGCTGTGGGCGTGGGCTGACTCACCGCAGGTGCGGGGGGTGGGAAAGATCTTGCCGGGGTTGGCGATGTGCTGGGGGTCAAACACCTGCCGCACCCATTGCATGCTCTCCAAATCCGCAGGCGTAAACATTTCCGGCATGTAGCAGCGTTTGTCTGCCCCGATGCCATGTTCGCCGGAGATGCTGCCCCCCAAGCGCACGCAGAGCTTAAGGATCTCGCCCCCCAGTTTCTCCACCTGCTCCAGGGATCCCGGCACCGACTCGTCGTAGAGGATCAAGGGGTGCAGATTGCCGTCGCCAGCGTGAAACACATTGGCCACTGGATAACCGTACTCACGGCTGAGGCGCTCGATTTCCTTCAAGACAAAGGCTAGCTGGCTGCGGGGGATCACCCCATCCTGAACATAGTAGTTGGGGCTGAGCTTGCCCATGGCGGCAAATGCTGCCTTACGTCCTTTCCACACCCGCGCCCGCTCTTCCGGGTCGGATGCAACTTGCACCTGTCGCGCCCCATTTTTGAAGCACAGCGCCCTCACCTGCTGGCCGGCTTCTTCCACCTCCAGTTCCAGCCCATCCACCTCCACCAACAAAATGGCCGCCGCATCCCGCGGATAGTAGCCCAACTGCACCACATCCTCCACGGCATTGATGCTGAAGTTGTCCATAATCTCCAGGCCGGCGGGGATGATCCCGGCAGCAATGATGTCGGAGACGGTGGATCCCGCCGCTTCCACACTGTCAAAGTCTGCCAGCAAAACCTGCACTTGAGCCGGGGCCTTGAGCAAGCGCAGGGTAATCTCGGTGGCAATGCCCAGGGTGCCCTCGGA
The DNA here is from genome assembly GCF_054060435.1 of Thermostichus sp. MS-CIW-34. Lineage (NCBI taxonomy): Bacteria > Bacillati > Cyanobacteriota > Cyanophyceae > Thermostichales > Thermostichaceae > Thermostichus > Thermostichus sp. MS-CIW-34. The sequence continues at coordinate 11,912 of NZ_JBSSDE010000011.1, forward strand.
TCCCACAAACAGCCCCACCCAGTCGTAGCCGGGCATCTCCGGGATCTTGCCTCCCCAGCACACCACCTCCCCATCCGGCAGCACCACCGTCAGGCCGAGAATGTGGTTGGCTGTTACGCCGTACTTGAGGCAGTGGACACCGCCGGAGTTCTCCGCCACATTACCTCCGATGGAGCAAACCGACTGGCTAGAGGGATCCGGCGCATAAAAGTAGCCTTGGGCGGCAACGGCCTGGGTAATCCAAGTGTTAATAACCCCCGGCTGCACCACCATGCAGCGGTTGTCCAGATCGATTTCCAGGATCTGCTTCATCAGGGTGGTGGCAATGACGACGCTATTTTCCACCGGCAGGGCCCCCCCCGATAGCCCAGTACCGGATCCCCGCGCCACGAAGGGCACCTGGTAGCGGCTGCACAGCTTCACCACCTGCGCTACCTCTTCTGTTGTGCGGGGCAGCACCACCAGCGCCGGCCTTTGCCGGTAGCTGACCAGCCCATCGCATTCGTAAACCAGCAGCTCCTCCGGCTTGCTGATCACCCGCTTGGGATCCAAAATCTTTTTGAGCTCAGCCGTCAGCCTAATCCAGTCGAAGGTGAGGCCGGTTTGCAGAGGATGAGAAGAAGTTTTTGCGCTGGCAGTGCGAAGCACTTTCATAACAGTAGGCTCAGCAGGAGTTTGGGAGGGGGATATTGTCACTATAGTCTTGCTGGCTCCAACAGATAGTCCATGCAGCCCAACTCCCCCAGCGCCGAACAAGTCCTCAACCAAGTGCGGCAGCTCTACGAGCTCTACCCCTTCCCCCCGCAGCCCGTCGGCACTGTTCCCCCGCCAGGGTGGAATTGGCGCTGGAGCTGGCCCCAGGCCCATGCCTTTTGTACGGGATCCCATCCGGGTCGGCGCAAGGTGCGCATTCTGGATGCGGGCTGTGGCTCGGGAGTGGGAACAGAATACATTGCCCACCAAAACCCCAACGCAGAAATTTGGGCCTTTGATCTGAGCAGCCGCGCCCTGGAGATTGCCGAGGCCCGTTGTCGGGCTTCCCAGGCACCGCCGGTGCAGTTTCGCCAGCTCAACGTCTACGACATCGACCAGCTGCCGGGGCAGTTTGACTTCATCAACTGCGTGGGCGTGCTCCACCACCTGCCCGATCCGCTAGCGGGGCTGCAGGCTTTGGCCGGCAAATTGGCTCCCGGCGGGCTCTTGCACCTGTTTGTGTATGGTGAGCTGGGCCGCCACGAAATCCGCCTCATGCAAAAGGCCATCCGCCTGCTGGTAACGGGTTCTGAACACCAAACCCTCGCCTCGGCGGAGCAATTGCAGAGGGGTCTCCAGGTGGGCCGCCGCCTTTTCGAGATCTTGCCGGAAACCAACCGCATCCAGCAGCAAGAACGGGCCCGCTGGGCCATCGAGAACGTGGACGACGAATGCTTCGCCGATATGTACCTGCACCCCCAGGAAGTGGACTACACCATCGAGACTCTGTTTGAATTAATCCGGGCTTCCGGACTGCAGTTTCTGCGCTTTTCCAACCCGGAGTTTTGGCGGCTGGAACGGGTGTTGGGCCAGGATGAAGCGCTGTTGGCGCAAGCTGCTCAACTGCCAGAGCCGGAACGCTATCGCTTGATCGAGCTGCTGGATCCGGTGGTGGCCCACTACGAGCTGTTTCTCGGTAAGCCCCCCATCCGCCGCTGGGAATGGACAAGCCCGGAAAGTGTAGCATCAGCCATTGCCCACCTCAGCCCCTGTCTGGGCCTGTGGCCGGGGCGGAGCATTTTCAACTACGCCTACGAAGCCATCTCCCTGAGCGAAGAAGCCTTCGCCTTTCTCCAACAGGTGGACGGGATCCGCACCGTCCAAGAGATCCAGGCTGGCCTAGAGTGCCCCCTGAGCTTTGAGCAACTGCAACGCTTGCTGCGCTGGCAAGTGCTGCTGCTGGAGCCTCAAAACTCAGTCTCCTGAGAGTTTCTCGACCCCTTTCCCTTGCCTCAGCGGGACGAACCTTGGCATTTGCCCTCTTGTTCTTCTATGGCTTATCCTAGAAAGCTGTGACCTTTAGCTCTGGCCCCGCATATTCTGGGGTTGTCATCATGCCCAAAATCAAAACCCGCAAGGCAGCAGCCAAGCGCTTCCGCCTGACCGGCAGCGGCAAGTTTATGCGTCGCAGGGCCGGGCACAACCACTTGCTGGAGCACAAAACCAGCAAGCGCAAACGCAAATTGGCCGGTGTGGCCCTGGTGGACAAGCGGGATGTGGTCAATGTGCGCCTGATGTTGCCCAACACCCACTAGCCGGGATCCCGCTCGCGCCGGCAAGAAGATTTCAGGGGCTGGCATTGGCGACAGCAGTTCCGATCCCGTTAGCAGGACGGAGTGCTTCTACCCTTCAGTTTGAGTTTGTTCAAGTTCCTATTGAGTTACTGCCATGAGAGTCAAACGGGGCAATGTCGCCCGCAAGCGCCGCAAAAAGATCCTCAAGCTGGCCAAAGGCTTTCGGGGAGCTGGTTCAAAGCTGTTCCGCACCGCCAACCAGCAGGTGATGAAGGCTTTGCGCAGCGCCTACCGGGATCGCCGCCGCAAGAAGCGGGACTTTCGTCGCCTATGGATTACCCGCATCAACGCGGCCACCCGTGCCCAGGGCCTGCGTTACCACGAGTTCATCGATGGTCTCAAAAAAGCCAATATCCAGCTCAACCGCAAAATGTTGGCCCGCTTGGCTTTCCTGGATCCAGAGGCCTTTACCCAGGTGGTGGAGGCAGCGCGCCAGTCTCGCGCCTCCTGAGGAGGTTCCGACGGCTATCCAGAAGTCCTTCCTGGCAGCCATTCTGGCCCTCGCCTGCCTGGGGGGAGGGATCCCTACTGTGGCTCGTCCTTGGCCGGAGATTGTGGATTCTGGACGGCTGCGCGTTGCCATAAAAGACAACTTGAGGCCGCTGGGGTTTCGCACTCCCCAAGGGGATCTGCAGGGGTTTGAGATCGAGCTGGCTTGTGAGCTGGGATCCCGGCTGTTGGGCTCGGCAGAGGCTGTGGAGTTGGTGCCGGTCTCGAATGTAGAGCGGCTGCAGGTGCTGGCTGACGGCCAGGTGGATTTGGCCATTGCTCAGATCGGCATTACCCCGGATCGGGCGCGCCAGGTGGAGTTCACTTCTGCTTACTATCAGGATGGCCCCAGCTTGGTTGTGGCTCGTTCCCACAACTGGGAAAGCTGGTCGGACTTGCGGGGCGGTCGCGTTGCAGTCTTGCGCGGTTCCAGCGCCATTCCCCTGCTGAATCGATACCTGCCAGGGGTGGAGTTGGTGCCTGTCGATTCCTACCGAGAAGGGGCGGAACTGCTCCTGAAAGGGGCGGTGCAGGGGTGGGCAGCAGATCGCTCGGTGCTGGCAGGGTGGCTAGCAGAGCATCCCCGTCGCGAAAGCGCTGCGGAGCCACAGTTTCAATTTCTGGGATCCCCCTTGGCAACGGTGGGGCTGGGCATTGCCATGCCCAAGGGGCTGCAGCACGCCGAATTGCGGCTGCGGGTGCGCCGAGAACTGGAGAATTTGCGGGCTGAGGGCTGGCTGGCAGAGCGGGCCAGAGCCTGGGGGTTGCCCTAAAGTTGAGGATACTCCCTACTGATACATTTACGCTGAACACTGCTGAACATCACTGTTCAACTATGCAGCGATAGCATTCTGTTTGTTTCCAAACAGAATGGCGGTATCCCGCAAAGCTTTGAGTAGAATACCCAAAGCGCAGTTTCCGTGTCGTCTTACTACCAATTTTCTGCTTTGCTTTGGCTACCATGTTGGCAGACTCGAAGGTAAACAGAAAGATCAACTGGTAGTAATCCGTACTGAACATATTATACATTATTTTCAGTATAGTTGAGCTTATTATTGACTAGAGTCATGCTCTTTGTCTCTCTTGGGAAGATTTCTCTCTTGAGCAGAAAGGCGGGCTCAGTGCAGAAAGTGACGTATGCCGGTGCAAACCATGGCAATACCGGCAGCGTTGGCAGCAGCAATGGAATCGGCATCGCGGATGCTCCCCCCCGGCTGGATGATGGCGCGGATCCCTGCTTGGGCAGCCATCTCCACGCTGTCGGCAAAGGGGAAGAAGCCATCGCTGGCCAAAACAGCTCCTGCTGCTTGGGATCCCGCCTGGTGGAGAGCGATCTCCGCTGCTCCCACCCGATTCATTTGTCCGGCTCCGACGCCGAGCGTCTGCCTCTGCTTGGCGACGACAATGGCGTTGGATTTCACATGTTTGCAGACTATCCAGGCAAATTCCAGATCCGCCCACTCCTCCGGTGTGGGCTGGCGCTGGGTGACCACTTGCCAAGAAGGGGGGCTGTCGGTTTGCGTCGGTTCCTGGTCGCGACAGCGTTGCAGAGCAACAGGTGAATCGGCGTCTTGCACCAGAAAGCCCCCGGCCAGGGTGCGGATTGTTTGGGCAGGCCCCACGCACAAGTCCGGCAAGATCAAGACCCGCAAGTTCTTTTTGACTGACAGTAGCTCAGCCGCTTCTGGAGTGCAATCGGGAGCCACCACACACTCCAAAAAAGGCTCCACCAGCCGTCGGGCGGTCTCTGCGTCCAAGGGTTGGTTGAGGGCGACGATGCCCCCAAAGGCCGAAACTGGATCAGCAGCCAGGGCAGCCTCGAGGGCGGCAGCCGGCGATGGGCGAATGGCCACCCCGCAGGGGTTGTTGTGCTTAACCACCACCGCCACCGCTTGTTCAGGTTGCAAGAACTCCCTCCGAGCAGAGCCAGAAGACACAGAGCCCTTCCCGTCAGTGGGCCGCGTCGCATCAGCATTGCGGAGTAACAAGGTTAACTCTGCCGCCAGGGCACGGGCCGCCTCCAGATCCAGCAGGTTGTTGTAGCTCAGCTCCTTCCCCTGCAACTGCTTAGCCCGGTGCCAGCCGGGGGCAGCCGGATCCGTCACATACCAAGTGGCAGCTTGATGGGGATTTTCCCCGTAGCGCAGGCGTTGCCACAGGATCCCTTGCAGTTGAAACCTGTCTTCAGCGGCAGCTGCGGAGGACTGGGAGGGACCTGCTAGCTCCAGGCGAGCCAGGTAGGTGACGATGGCGCGGTCGTAGGCCAGCACCTGCTCAAAGGCCCGACGAGCACACTGGAAGCGAAACGCCAGCCGCTCTGTTTCCCCATAGGCCCCGGAGAGCAGTTGCAAATACTGGGGGTACTGGCTGGGATCCGTCAGCACCGTAACGTAGGGATAATTTTTGGCTGCCGCCCGCGCCAAAGTGGGCCCGCCGATATCGATCTGCTCAAAAGCTTCCTCCAGAGACACTCCTGCCTGGGCCACTGTCTGTTCAAAAGGGTAGAAGTTGACCACCACCAGTTGGATGGGAGGGATCCCCAGCGCCTCTAGGTCTGCCCGGTCTTCGCTGCATTCCAGGCGGGCCAAAATGCCGCCGTGGATGCGGGGGTGCAGCGTCTTCACCCTTCCCCCCAAGATTTCCGGCGCGCCAGTGTGGGCAGAGACAGGGGTGACCGGGATCCCAGCTTCTGAGAGCGCCTTGGCGGTTCCCCCACTGCTGAGCAGTTGAAAGCCATGCTCTTGCACGAGGGACTGGGCCAGCGGGATCAGTCCGGTTTTGTCGGATACACTCAACAAAGCCAACGGTACAGAATCCTGTTCGCGACAGCGTTGCGCAGTAGCAAGGGGCATTGGAGGCGTTATCCAGTAGAGAAGGGCCCAGAGGAAAAAGCTGGCCGGGATACCCAGCCCAGCGCTCTCACAGCATACCCCGAAAGCTGGACCCTCTTGTCCAGCCACCTGGTTCAGACAAATCTTCAGATCGTTCGCATCAGCAGGACGGATCAGGAATATTCTGCTTCGCCTCTCACCTGATCCTGCCGGACCTGTTCCCGCTCCCGGTTAAGGCGGGCCACCTGGGCCTCCAGATCTTGAATACGGTGCAGCAACTGCTCGATTGCACGCCCCACCGGGTCAGGCATGAGATGGTGATCCAGGTCAATGCCATGGGCGGGGATGCGGCGCTGATGGGGCGGGATGACCGCACGGCCTGGGATCCCAACCACCGTCATGCCGGGAGCCACATCCTGAATCACGACCGCGTTGGCTCCGATACGAGCTTTTTCCCCAATGCGAACCGGCCCCAGAATCTTGGCCCCCGTGCCGACAATCACCCCGTTTTCCAGGGTGGGATGACGTTTGCCCTTGCTCCAGGAAGTACCCCCCAAGGTGACCCCGTGGTAGAGGGTAACATCATCACCAATTTCTGCCGTCTCACCGATCACCACCCCACAGCCGTGGTCAATGAAAAAGCGCCGCCCAATCTTGGCTGCCGGGTGGATTTCAATCAATGTGAAAGAACGAGCCAAGAAGCTGAGCAGCCGCGCTAGGAAAAACCAGCGCTGTTTCCACAGCCAGTGGGCGATGCGGTGCAAAAACAGAGCATGCACACCGGGATAAGTGAAGATGACCTCCCAGCGATTGCGTGCTGCCGGATCCCGATCGAAGACACAATCAACATCCTCCCAAAATTGCTGCCAGAACCCCAGTTTTGGCTCCGGCTTGCCAGCAGGGAGAGAATTGCCCTCCCCCGTTTTGGGGCTTTCCACCGCCGACTGCTCGGCCTCCGTCAGCATGAATGGTCTCCGTTTAGGAACCTCCACTCCCCTTTTAGCACTTTTTGCCGGCAGCAAGGAGAGATCTCCAATCGGGCCAAGGGAGCTCCTCGCGCAACTCTCCACTGGGTCGAGCTCAAGCAAATTGCCTTCTGCCCTAGCCTTTACCCAACTGTTGAGCCACCAGTTGTCCAATAGCTTGGGCAGCTCCCGGCTTGCCCCCCAGCCGCTGCAGTTCTGTCTGCATTTGCTGACGGCGCTGGGGATCTTCCAGCAGAACTCGCATTTGCTCGGCCACGGCCACCGGGCGCAAATGGCCCCGCAACTCTGGCACCACCTCTCGCCCCGCCCAGATGTTCGGCCAAGCCAAGTGGCCCAGCCAACGCAGAGCAATCCTATTGAAGACGCGGGCCAGCCAAGTGCCCAAGCCCGGAAGGTGGGCCAACAGGCCGAGGATCCCATCCCAGGCGCGCATTGCCTCCAGCTTGTTGGTAGGGATCACCACAACCATCGGCACCCCCAAATAGGCCAGCTCGGCGGTGTTGGCGCCAATGGTGGTCAGACAGAGATCACAGTTGGCCAGCACAGAATAGGCAGGGAAGCTTGTCCACAATTGCACCGTGCTGCCAAAGGGGGTAACAAACTGGGATCCCAGATTGGTCTGCTCCAGAATGGCTGAGGTGCCATAGATCAAAGCCATATCGGGATTGAGCTTGGGATGGGCATAGGCTGCCAACGACTGGGGGGTTTGTCCTGGGGCCACCGGGATCACAAAGCGGACATTCGGCAGCATCTGTCGCAGCTCATCGGCCACAGCCAACACCAATGGCACCCCCAAGGAGAGCTTGGCTGGCTTGGAGCCTGGGAGCAGCCCCACCTGATAGTGGGTGCGGTTCTCATCGCTCAGACGCTGCCAGCCGCGCGGTAGCAATTCTTCAAAGGCCTCCGGCCCGCTTACGCGAAAGGCCTCCGGCCCGCTTACGCGATCGGTGAAGCGGTTCCCCACTCTCTCTGGCGCAGTTCTTACAGGCTCCCCCTCGCCGATGGAGCTGGGAGATGCATCTTGGAGCAGGCCAAAGGCTTGGGTTGGGGAAGAAAAGCCTGCCGTGGGTTTGGAGGCAGCGGCAGGAGATCTGCTGCCAAGCCAGCCGGAAAGGGGCACCCCCGGCAAATAGACAGCGCTGGCTACGCCATCCGCCATCAAATCCCCGACAACGTGCATTTTGTGGGCCCAAGGGTGGCCCAGCAGCCGTCCGCCATCGTAGCGGCGTTTGATGGCCTCGGTTCGCACGGCGAAAGCATGTACCCAAGGCCGCCAACGGGGTTGATGCTCAGCATAGACCACCAGCCGATAGCGCAAGCGGCGAGCAATCCAGACGGCAAAAAACTGATCCCCCCCCAGAAACAGCACCACCCCTCGCTTGGCCCAATCCCAGGCTTCTTCGGTTTGGCCGGTAAGCAAAAAAGCCAGAAAAAAATCGGGATCCTGCACCCGATCCACGTCGACGAACGCTTGCGCTATCTTCATCTCTTGCCCGGAAGCATGGGGGCAGGGGGACAGCACCAGGGAGAGGCGTGCCTGAGGCAGTTGCTGGCGCAATTCCATCACCACCGGACGCACCCAGGTGGTCAGCTCTCCAGGGCCGTTTGAGAGAATAAGAATGTCATAGGGAGGCTCACCGCTGCTCAGTGGGGCCATCGGAGGCTGGGATCCTGCAATTAATCGTCTCATTCTACCGTTTGCCCATGGCCCTGGGCCGATTCCTGCCAGTCCGGAGATTTGTCGGGATCCCTTCCCAAAGAGGCAGCCCCAGCGTCGGCTGAGGGGCAAGGCGTTCTTCAGAGAGGCATCTGGCCATGCGAGAGGCCAGGGGATCCCTCAGGCCAGCAGGGACCCGCCGATCATCCCCGCCAGCAGAATAAACCCTTGCACCACATTTTGGCCGAAGATGGCCAGGTACAAGGTGGGAGAGGCATTCCTTTGGTGGAGCTGCCAGGTTTGCCGGCCCCAGAGGACGCTGGCGATGGCCCAACTGACAAAATAAACTCCATGCAACCGTAGGCTGATCCCCACCCCCAACAGCGCGATGGCAGTGCCCAAAAAAAATAGCCCCACCGCCGTCGGCGTCCGCTGCCCGAAAAAACGGGCGCTGGAATGGATCCCGGCCCGCTCATCGTCCTCCCGATCCGCAAGAGCATAGACGGTATCAAATCCCAGTGTCCACAACACCGTGGCCAGCCACAGCCAGCCCAGCCCCTCTTCCCACAGGGGTGTGTTGGCATCTTGGCCGCTCACCGCCGTCCAACTGATGAGCACGGCAAATCCCCACGCCAGAGCCAGCACCAACTGCGGCACCGGAAACACCCGCTTGGCCCCTGGATAGAGCAGAATTACCGGCACCGCCGCCACACAGAGGGCAAAGCTAACCGGGTTGAGAAACAGCGCCAGCCCTGCCGCACAGGCCAAACTCACCACCGCCATCAGGATCCCGACGCCAACGGTCAACTCCCGGCTGGCCAACGGGCGATGGCGGGTGCGCTCCACCAGCGGATCCAAATCTCGATCCCAAAGATCGTTGATGACACAGCCCGCTCCGCTGGCGGCCAAACTGCCCAGAATCAGGATCCCGACCAACGGCCAAGGGGGCGTTCCCCGTCCGGCCAAAAAAGCTCCCCACAGCGCCGGGATCATCAAAATCAGTCGCCCTGCCGGCTTGTGCCAGCGCAACAGCCGCAGAATGGCTCCGCCAGTGGCCCAGAGTGCAGAAGGGGAAGCAGACATAACCGGTTTCCGGCCAATCGCGACAGCGGGACGGAGTCCTTAAAGCGTGAGTTGCCGTTCGCGGGAGGGGTGCAGAGCACCATGAGGCGTGGGTAGGGGCGGCTCCACATTAGAGATCTTAAATCAATCATCCTGAATTGCAGGTTTTTGGAATCCTTTCGGTTCCATTCGCCGTCTCAAGGCCCTGTGCAAGTCAGTCCGCCCCTGTTCTCTTTATTGGCCTGCCCTGGAAGTTTGATATCCTATCGGGGGGCTGCTGTTGACGGTGGCGGCACTTGCCCTTCTCACCCTGTGAGGCAGTGATTGCTACGTGACGCTTCCGCGTTCGTGACGGCGGTGCGGAGCACTTGCGTGCAGGCGCAACGGAGTTCTGTATGGAAGCAACCCTCTCCATGACCGGTCCACTTCCTCAAGCCAAGGAAGCTGCTTCCCATCTGGAGACCCTGCTGGTGGTGGATGACGAGGATGCCATTCGGGAAACGGTTGCCCTGGCTTTGGAAGAGCAGGGGTATCAGGTTTTACAAGCCGCTGATGGTCGGCAAGCCCTTGAGATGGTGCATACGGTTGAGCGGCTGGATTTGATGATCTTGGATTTGATGTTGCCCAGCTTGAACGGTCTGGATCTGTGCAGGCTGCTGCGCAGGGAGGGCAACACGATTCCCATCCTGATGTTGACGGCCAAAAGTAGCGAAACCGACCGCGTGGTGGGCTTGGAACTGGGGGCCGACGATTATCTGACCAAGCCCTTCGGCATGCGGGAGCTGATCGCCCGCTGTCGCTCGGTGTTGCGTCGGCAACAACTGGCCCAAGCCAGCGATGCCACGGTGCTCCGCTACGGGGATCTGTGTATGTTTACTCAGGAGTGCCGCGTGTTGGTGCGGGGCGTCGAGGTGAGTTTTTCCCCCAAAGAGTTTCGCCTGTTGGAGCTGTTTATGTCCAACCCCCGCCGCGTTTGGACGCGGGAGCAGCTTCTGGAGCGCGTCTGGGGATCCGACTTCATGGGCGACAGCAAGACCGTCGATGTGCATATCCGCTGGCTGCGGGAAAAATTGGAGCTGGATCCCAGCAACCCAGAGTATTTGGTGACGGTGCGCGGCTTCGGCTATCGCTTCGGCTAGTCTTTTTGCTGGCCACGCCACCGGCGGGCAAAAGAGAGCGCCTCGGCACGAGTTTGAATCTGCCCCCAAGCCTGCGCCTCCTGGAGGTCTTGCAGCAACTGGCCTACCCAGGGGCCGGGTTTGGCCCCCAAGCTGTGCAGCAGATCGCGGCCATCCAGCAGGGGCACCAGATGGGCCAGGGGATCCTGGGGGTCTTCGTAGCGTTTGAGCCAAGACTCCAGCTTTTGAGGGTCGCCGCCCGTAGCCACCGCCAACAGCGCCAGGCCACCGAACAGGGATCCCGCCTGTTGATAAAGCCGCCACTGTTGCGCAGGGGTGGGGGAGTCCGTCAGGAGAAGCTGAAGCTGAGGCAGAAGATGGTGTAGCTTTTGGATGGCCCGCATTTCCGCTCGGCTGAAGCGCAGCCGCTCCAGCTCGGTTTCCACCCTTTCTGCCGTTCGCGTCAGCAAGACAGAGTCCTCAGTTCCCGCTGGATCCCACAACAAGGCCGCCAGCACCACTGCCAACAGCCTGCCGCGCCCTTCGCGTGAGGATGTCAAGGGCTGGGCCAGCTCTGCCAGCGTGCGGGGATAGAGCGGTTGCCAGCGCCCGGCCCACTCCCACACGGCCTGAGCTTGAGGGAAGCCCGGACTTTCCGGCTTCAGGTGGGGCAGCCAAGCCTGCAGCAACCCCGCCGCCACCGCCGCCTGTAGGTGAGCCAGCCCTGGGATCCCTGCCTCCAACAGGGCCACTATCTCTGCCCGCACCCGTTCTGCCGCCACATTCGCCAAAAGGGGGGCCCGCTCCCGGATTGCCTCTTGCGTAGCCGGATCCAGCACAAACCCCAGTTGAGCCGCCTGTCGATAACCCCGCAACAGCCGCACCGGATCGGCGCTGAGGTTGTCGGGGTGTACCATGCGCATCCGGCTCTGGCGAATATCGGCTTGTCCGCCTGTGGGATCCAGCAGTTGCTCCCTTTGCAGATCCAAGGCCAGGGCATTGCAGGTGAAGTCCCGCTGCCTCAGATCCTCCTCAGGGGTGGATCCCGCCTGCAGCCCCACGTCCACGGTCAACTTTGCCAACACAATGCGGGCAATCTGCCGTTCGGGATCCAACACCACAAAGCCCGCCCCCAACCGCCGTGCCACTGCCGCTGCCCAGCCCACGGGATCCACAGCGCACATCAGGTCCAAATCCACCGACGCTGAGGACTCCATCCCACCGTCGCGAGCGGGATCTCCAGCAGCACAGCTCCGCAGCCAAGCCAGGTAAGCATCCCGCAGGGATCCCCCTACCCAATAGCTTTTCTGCGGCAGCCACTCTTGGGGGAAAGGCAGCCGTTGGTAAAAATAGGTCAGCAGCCACTTCGTCAGCAAGGCTTCGCTCGGGCTTAGGGTCATTCCCAGTCAAAACTCCATGAAGATGAGACACCTGGGGTGGTAGGAGAACGCTTCTGGGGGTATGAAGTCAGCGTCCTCGTCTGGTCGCGTCAGCGTTGCAGAGCAACAATGAGCAGAGCAACAATGAAATGCCCGGAGTTTTTCCCTACCGCTCCAGCAGCGAGCCGCCCACAGCAGCAGGGACAAAGGCAGGAGCTGCCAAGCCCGGAGTGAGCAGATGAGGCCGCACCAGCGCCGCCAAGCCAGCAATGAACAGAGGGTCGGTATTTAAGGCGGGCACACGGCGAAAATCGGCAATCCCAGCTCGATGGGCCAGCTCCCGATACTCGATGTCAATCTCCTGCAGGGTCTCGATGTGCTCCGACACAAAGCTAATCGGCACCACCAGCAACTGCTTCACACCTCGGGATCCCAACTCCGGGATGACCCGTTCGGTGTAAGGCTGGAGCCACCGCACCGAACCCACCCGGCTTTGATAGGAGAGGGTGTGGTCATTGGGGCGTCCCACCTGCTGCCAGATCAGCCGCACGCAGGCTTCCATTTCCTGTTGGTAGGGATCCCCGGCCTCGGTGACATAGCTTTCGGGAATGCCGTGGGCGCTGAACAGCACATGCACCCCTTCGGGCTCGGCAAATCCATCCAACTGTTCCCGAATTGCTCTGGCCATCGCCTGCACGTACTGAGGCTGATCGTACCAGGAGTAGATCTGGCAGCGCTCGATGCATGCCAGCTCCGGATCTTCAGCCCAGAGCCGATCCAGCAGCTTAAAGCTGGATCCCGTCGTGCTGATGGAATACTGCGGGTAGAGCGGCAGCACCACCAAGCGGGTGATCCCATCCGACTTGATCTGCTGCACCACCGACTCGATCAACGGATGCCAGTAGCGCATGGCAACATACACCGGCACGTCATAGCCCTCAGCCACCAGGTGGGCCTGCAGTTCTCGTGCTTGCTCAGCAGTAATGCGCCGCAAGGGGGATCCCCCCCCAATGGCCGCGTAGTTGCGGCGGGATTTTTCGGCCCGCAGTGTGGAGATGGCCCAGGCAAAGGCCCGCTGCAAGAAGGGAAACGGCAGCCGGATCAGCTCGGGATCGGCAAACAGATTGTAAAGAAAGGGCTGCACATCGGCCTGGGCCTCTGGCCCCCCCAAGTTCAGTAGGAGCATGCCGCTTTTGGACATAACAAGGCTCATTGCGTTGGCGGTGCGGAGCACCATGTTCTTCTTTATCCACTGTAGGGGCTCTTATCCCCCAGCGGGAAAGTGACCTTAAGTTTTTTTGCAGTCTTTCTCAGCTTTCCCCTCAGGAGAAACCACCCGCACCCAAACCTACAAGTCCAATCCGGAGACTCCGTCCCGCTGTCGCGAACAAAGTCCAAAAAGGGATCCCCGCCCACAAGGGGATCCCCAGCCTTAAAACTCCACTGTCGTGCAGAGCAGCAGAGCGGTGTTAAAACTCTCGACCTCGGTAAACCCGCTGCAGGGCCGGAGTGACGGGGTAGCGATCAATATCGGCCAGGCTCAACTTCAAGCGCAGCGTATTGAGGAGTTTCCAGTAGGGGGGCACAAAAGCCTTTTCAGGGATGGGTTGGGCGGTAGGAGAGGGATCCCCAGGTCGGGCAACCGTCTCCATGGGGCAGCCGCGGTAGCGGAGCGGACGGGATCCGAGGTGAGCTGAGCGCAGATCTCGGCTGGGATCCACCGTCAAGCCGCGAAACTGGATCGCCCCCGGACGAGAGGCTTCCCGATAGCGCAGATAGCCAGCCCACACCTGGGCAATCCACTCCGGCAAAGCTTCGGGCCGAATGTGATAGCGCTCCGGCAACAAACGGTCGTTGAGAAAACCCATCAGCCCAGACCAAACTTGCCAGACAAAAGCTCCGACGATGCGAGCAGCGGGAGACGATGAAATCTTCATGGTGGAAGCTGAAAAATGTAGAGAACCTGAAAAACCGGTGATGCAGCCAGAATTTGCCGTTGATTATACCAGCCCAGATGCATCGGAACGCTCACCCTGAACCTTTTGGCCTCGAGTTTTTCTGCTCACTGGAAAGCAGAAGCCGGCTTGCGGCCAAGCGCGTTGAGCCACCCAAATCCATCGACTACAATAAGCCCAAGGCTTGGGTGTTGCTTTCTCTCTCTGAATCTTTAGCTGGTGGGGATCCTGGAAGCGCACCGACAAGCAAACTTCACTTCAATGACCACTGCACCTAATAGGGATCGACGGATTATGACCTGGCGCGGCGACATCACTCCCATCAATCGGCTGTGGGGATCCCTTCCCTACCTTCTGCCTTTGGTATCGGCTCTGCCCTTGGGCTTTTTGCCCTCTGGGCTGTTTCAATCTCTGCCAGGGCTGATCCCCATTTTTGCGCCCCTATTTCGTCTGGTGCCCCTGGCCACGGGCTGGCTGGGAATGGGGGTGTTTTTGGCTCTCCTGTTCCTGGTGATCCGCAACACCCGCGTAGCCCATTTTGTTCGCTTCAACACCATCCAGGCGCTCTTGCTCAACATTGCCTTGTTCTTGGTGCAGGTGCTGATGCAGGCGTTTGGCATACTCTTCGGCAACCTTGGCCTGGCAGCGATGGTCAGCATTTTGGCCACCACGGCTCTCTTGGGGGTGATTGCCATCACCGTCTACGCCTGGGTGCAAAACATTCGCGGCCACTACGCCGAGGTGCCGGTGCTCTCTGATGCCGCCTATGCCTGGATTCGCTACTAGTTGTCAAGTCCCTGCGGGTCTGGTTGCCGATTTGCCGACCTCATCGGAGCCTAAGCCAACTCTTCAGCTCTCAAGGATTGTGGGAGGCCGGGGTGCCATCGGATTCGAGTTCTAGTCGCGCCAGCAGGACAGAGTCCTTTGTTGGGCAAGCCCTCACCCACCTGGACGCCTCTGGCCGAGCACAAATGGTGGAAGTGGGACACAAGCCCATGGTTGCCCGCTTGGCCACTGCCCAAGGACAGGTACGCATGTCAGAAACGACTTTGCAGACCATCTTGGCCGGTCAAGGGCCCAAAGGGAATGTGGTGGAAACAGCCCGGCTGGCCGGGATCATGGCTGCCAAGCGCACCGCCGATCTGATCCCGCTGTGTCATCCTCTCCCCTTGAGCAGCGTCACCGTGGATCTGAATCCGGATCCCCATCTGCCCGGCTTTCTGATCACCGCTACAGTGAAAACCAACGCCCAAACAGGGGTGGAGATGGAGGCTTTGACAGCAGTTTCGGTGGCTGCCCTCACCCTATACGACATGACCAAGGCCTTGGAGAAGACGATGGTGATCGAACACATCCGGCTGTTGCGCAAGTATGGGGGGAAGTCTGGGCCTTTCGAGGCAGAGGATCGGGATAACGCCGAGAAATGCTGAAAGCTTTGCAACAACCAGAGAGGGGTGTTGGGATAGGGTTGCTGGTGGGAGTCGTGGTGCTGCTCTGGCCCATGCTGCGCCAGGGCTATCCCATGACTCACTCCACTCACTTCAACCTCAGTTGGGCCTTTCAGTATCAACGACAGTTTTTCGGCGGGCAGTTTTACCCCCGCTGGCTGGAGTATTCCAACTTCGGCTACGGCAATCCTACCTTTGCCTTTTACCCCCCTCTGTGCATGGTGGCCCCTCTGCCGTTTCGCCTGCTGGAGCTGGATATGCCCGGATCCCTGGTGGCCAGCATGGGCTTGGCGATGGCGGTCTTTGGCGCAGGGCTGTATGCCCTTCTCCGGCAACTTATCCCCTGGGCTTGGGCTCTGGTTTTGGCTCTGGCGGGTATGGCCGGCCCCTATTGGCTGGTGGATATTTATCAACGGGGGGCAATGGGGGAAGTGTGGGCCATTGCTGTCTCTCCCTGGATTTTCTGGGCCTCAGTCCAGGTGATCTGCCGGCCCCAGTCCCTTTGGCCGATTGTGGCCTTAGCCATTAGCTACGGCCTGTTGGCCCTATCTCACTTGCCCACTTTGCTGGTCTTTACGCTAACTTGGCTGCCTCTGCCTTGGGTGCTGGGCCGCTGGGATCCCCTCTGGCCCAGGGTGGGGCGCTGCTACTTGGGGTTTGGGCTGGGGCTGGGGTGGACGGCGTTTTATCTGCTGCCAGCCTTTTGGGATCAGCGCCTCATCCAGGTGGAGTTGGTGAATTTTGTCGAAGAGTACATGCCCCAACATCGCCTGATGCTGAGTGGGCTAACCCGGCTCCAGCCGCAACTGACGCAGCACTGGTTTGAAAGCGGCCTGGTGGGGTACTGGATCTGGATGGTGGCCGTTGTCTTGGGTGCTGGGATCCTGGTTTTCTGGGAATGGCTGGCCCGCAGGACAAGGGGGATGACCCCGATCCATTCCGTTCGCGCTGGCGAGACGGAGTCCTTTGATGCCTTGGGATCCCATGCTCCCCTGGCCAAAGCGATCCTGCTCTACAGCTTGGGGGCCAGCTTGGTGGCCCTGCTGATGATGACGGATTTGCTGGGTTGGCTCTACGAGTGGATTTTGCCCCTGCGGCGCATTCAGTTTTCTTGGCGCTGGATGGCGGTGACATCAGTAACGGTGCCCTGGCTGTTGGGATCCCTGGCCGCCTGGGGGTGGGGACAAAAGGGCTTGAGGATCCTCTTGATTGTGGGGATAGGTCTGGCCATGGGGATACAAAGCTGGCAGGGCTGGCAGGTCTTGTCCAGAGCCAGGTTTGACCCGCAAACCATCCAGACTTTTCAAGAGCTGTCTGCCGCTAAGCCATTTCCCAATGAGCCCCAGCAGCGACCGGGCATCGCTTTTCTTCACTGGCACTGGATCTTTCCCGATGGGCTGGCGCTGGTGGATGTGCTGGAGTACCGACCTCGCCAAGCAACCCTGCCCATGCCGCCCCCAGAGGTGGATCCGCTGCTGCGGTGGCAAGGCGACATGGTGAACTTTGGACGAGAACAAAGCGATCTGGAGCCACTGTTGGAAGTGGAGCAGTGGCGCTATGGCTACCGTCGTTTTCGGGCCGTTAACCCCACTGCTCAGGATCGATGGGTAGTCCTGCGCACGTTTTACTACCCTGCTTGGCGGGTACAGGTGGATGGTCGCCTCACATCTGCCGAGCACAATGGACTGGGGCTGTTGCAGGTGCGGATCCCGCCGGGGGATCATCGCGTGCAGGTGCGCTATCTGGGTACTGCAGCCGAGTGGATGGGGTGGATCTTGACCGGCCTGACGGGGGTGCTGCTGGTGAAGGTGCGGCGGCTGCTCCGCCTGCTGGGTTTGAACGGAGCGCGGAGACAAGAAACTCCAGAGGAGGTAACAGCATGCTGAGTCGCGTGGCCGATTCCATCTACTGGCTCAACCGCTACGTGGAGCGCGCCGAGAACATCGCCCGCTTCATCGATGTCAATCTCAACCTCATCCTAGACTTGCCCAGCGGTCCCGCTCAGCAGTGGGATCCCATCGTCTACACCACCGGGGATCAGGAGCTGTTTTACCAACGCTATGGCCAGGCAACCCAAGAAACAGTCATCCAGTTCCTGGCTTTTGATAGGGATTACCCCAACTCCATCCTTTCCTGTTTGCGGCTGGCGCGGGAAAATGCCCGCTCTGTGCGGGAGGTCATTTCTTCAGAAATGTGGGAGCGGGTCAACCGCTTTTATTTGATGGTCAAAGAAGCGGCTCAGCAAGGCCCCCACCTGAGTCAGCTCCATGATTTTTTCACGGAAGTGAAGCTGGCCAGTCACCTATTCGCCGGGGTGATGGATGCCACCATGACCCATGGGGAAGGATGGCATTTTGGCCAGATTGGCCGTCTTTTGGAGCGGGCGGACAAAACGGCGCGCATTTTGGATGTTAAGTATTTTATTTTGCTGCCCTCTCTGCAGTATGTGGGTACGGCTTTGGATGAGTTGCAGTGGATTGCTTTGCTGAAGTCGGCCAGTGCTTATGAAATGTACCGGAAATACAGCCGCCAGCACCGCATCAATCCCAGAGAGGTGGCCTCTTTCCTGATTTTGGATCGGCAATTTCCCCGCTCTATTCAGTTTTGTCTTATTCACGCAGATCGATCCCTGCACCAAATCACCGGCACCCCAGCCGATACCTGGCGGGATCCCAGCGAGCGAGCTTTGGGCCGCCTGCGTTCTGAGCTGGACTACCTAACCATCGACGACATTATGGAGCAGGGCTTACATGAGTTTCTCGACAAATTGCAGCTACAAATGAACCACGTTGGCGATTGCATCTACGAAACTTTCTTTGCCACTCGCCCCTTGCAACCGTCTGAATCCTCTCTACTCTCTCAACGTCAAGCCCAACTGACATGAACGGCCTCGACTCTAAATGCAACGAGAAAAACAGGACACCTGGCCAATTGGGCTGGATCGGCAGCCGACGGGAGTAGATGAGGCAGCCTTTATTGCCGCCAATGTCACACTGATCGGCGATGTCCATCTTTCGGAAGCGGTGAGCATTTGGTACGGGGCTATCCTGCGGGGGGATCTCTCGCCCATTGTCATTGGCCGCCGCAGCAATATCCAAGATGGAGCCATTCTGCACGGGGATCCCGGACAGCCGACCCTGGTTGGCGAGGAAGTGACCGTAGGCCATCGAGCGGTCATCCACAGTGCCCACATCGAGGGGGGATGTCTGATCGGGATTGGGGCCATTATCTTGAACGGGGTCACCATCGGGGCAGGCAGCATGGTGGGAGCTGGAGCAGTGGTCACCCGGTCTGTGCCACCCCACTCTTTGGCGGCGGGGATCCCGGCCAAGGTTATCCGCACCCTCACCGAGGAAGAGGTCGAGCAACTGCGCCTTCACGCCCAGCACTACGTGGATCTGGCGCTTCAGCATGCCAGCTGCCTTGGTCAGTGGAGCAGATGTTCGGGCGAGCGGCTCTGAACCTATTTTGCAAGCCGTCTCTCAACAGCCGGGATCCACACAGAGCACCCAGGTATCTTTGCTGCCGCCCCCCTGGGAGGAGTTCACCACCAGAGATCCCTTCTTGAGGGCGACGCGGGTCAGCCCCCCTGGGTGAACATAAATGTCCTTGCCATAGAGGATGTAGGGCCGCAAGTCCACATGACAGGGTTCTAGACGGGGGCCTTCTCCCCGATCCACCAAGGTGGGCACGCGAGAAAGGCACAGGGTGGGTTGGGCGATGTAGTTGCGCGGCTGGGCGCGGATTTTCTCGGCAAAAGCAGACCGCTCTGCCGGTGTAGCCTGGGATCCCATCAGCATGCCATAGCCGCCTGACTCGTTGGCTGCCTTCACCACCAGCTTGTCCAGGTTTTCCAGTACGTACGCCTGATCCTTAGGATCCCAGCAGAGGTAGGTGGGCACGTTGGGCAAAATGGCTTCCTCTCCCAGATAGTAGCGGATCATCTGGGGCACATAGGCGTAGATCACCTTGTCGTCCGCCACCCCCGTTCCCAAAGCGTTGGCGATCGCCAGCCGCCCCGACCGGTAGACCTCAAACAGGCCGGGTACCCCCAAGAGGGAATCAGGGCGAAAAGCAAGGGGATCGATGAAGTCATCGTCGATGCGGCGGTAGATCACATCCACCCGCTGCAGCCCCTTGGTGGTGCGCATTTGCAAATAGCCATCGGCCACCACCAGATCCCGCCCTTCCACCAGCTCCACCCCCATCTGCTGGGCGAGGAAAGAATGCTCGAAGTAGGCGGAGTTGTAGATGCCGGGGGTGAGCACCACCACCGTTGGATTGGCCAGTTGCGGCGGCGCCAGGTAGAGCAGAGTATCCAACAAGTGGCTGGGGTAATCGTCCACCGGGCGGATCCCCATGGTGTTGAACAGGGAGGGAAAGGTGCTTTTCATCACCCGCCGATTTTCCAGCACGTAGGAGATTCCCGACGGACAGCGCAGGTTATCTTCCAGCACGTACCAAGTTCCGTCCCGATCCCGCACCAAGTCGGTGCCGGTGACGTGGCACCAAATTCTCCCCGGTGGGTTGAGCCCCACACAGGGCCGCAGAAATCCCTTGGCCGTCTCGATCAGCTCGGCAGGGATCACCCCATCCTTAAGGATCTTCTGGTCGTGATAGACATCGTCGATGAACAGGTTGAGGGCGTGGATGCGCTGCTTGAGACCCTTCTCCAGCCGCTGCCACTCGGAAGCCGAGACGATGCGGGGAATGATGTCAAAGGGGAAAATTCGCTCCGTGCCCTGGCTATCGCCATAGACGTTGAAGGTTACCCCCATTTGAAAGAGGGCCGCCTGCGCCGCCGCTTGCCGCTGCTGCAGTTCCCCTTCTTCCAGAGAATGAATGCGCTCAATCAGCGGGATCGCCTCAGGACGGGGCTGGTTACGCCCCAAAAACAGCTCGTCGTAAAACCCCTCGCCCGGGTCGTAGGCATCAAAACGCACGTCTGGGATCCCTGGAACGCTATCATCTTCTTCTACTTCTTCTACTGTTGGCGGCTCTGGATCTGCATAGTGTGCTTTCAGCTACTTTTAGCCTGGTAAAAAGAAAGGACTCCGTCCCGCTGACGCGAAAGGACTCCGTCCCGCGAACAGTGGGTTGGCCAAACCAGGGGGGAGCTCTAGGGATCCGCCACCTCAAAGGCCCATAGCCCCCGCTCAGCAGGGATCCGGTGCAACCGTCCGCTGGGAAAACGCCGTTGCAGTTCTGCCCCTTGCTGATCCCATACCCACTCGTTCATGAACAGGGTAAACGGCGGTTCTAGGTCTTGGCCGGGCAACGTCTCTGGGGAAAAAACCTTCACCTCCTGCTCCGGCCCAGCAAAAAATTGAATCCAACTTTGCCAGTAGATAGGCTCTCCCCAGCTGAAATAGGGGTAGGCAGTGCTAGCCGCCAGATAGAAGCGGTAGTCGGGATCCATTTGGCGAGCTGCCACATAGCGCCCGGTGGCCCCCACATCGTTGCCCTGCGTCCAGCCTTTGTGGACAAAGTCTCCAAAAATGGCCAGGTTCCACCCCCCAATCAGCAGGATTGCCCCCGCCATCGCCGCCGCCGGCAGCCAACTCCCGGCCCGGGATCCCCAGCGTTCCAGGAGACCTGCCAGCACTTGGATCCCTTCCAAGGTTAGATAGGCTACAAAGGGCAGGATCACCAGCAGGCGGGTGTAGTTGGGGGCTTTGGTGATGGCCAAGCTAAACAGCAGGTAGAGAAATAGGAAGCTGCCGATACAGAGCCAGTCGTGGGGCTGGCTGCGCTTCTTGAAAAGGCGGTAGAGGCCGGATCCCAGCCCCAGCCAGATCAAAGCCCCCGTCAAGGGATCCACAAAAGCATGGCCGTAGTTGGGATAGATGTAGCCGCGGTCGTGCTGGCCGGGGTCGTTGAACATACTCAGGCCGTTGAAGATGTTGCGCCAGACCGCCTCCTCCGGGGTAGCCGCATTCACCCACATCTGCTGTAGGGCCCGCCCCTCCGGGAAAAAGAGAAATTGTTGGCGAGAGTACTCGGCGCTCACCGCAGGTGCTGTGACCGTGGCCACCAGAATGGGCCCAGCCACCAGAAAAAAACCCGACGCCGCCGGCACCGTCAGCTTAGCCAGGACCCAGAGGGGATTAGCTTGCTTGTTTTCTCCTCGGAGATCCTCCCGGCCCAGGAGCAGGTACAGAACTCCAAACAGCAACCCCAGCAGGATCACCACCCGCCCCGGCAAATAGCCGTAGAGGGAGAAAGCCGCCGCTCCTCCCCCCAGATAGAGCAACAGGGGGTTTTTCTCCCGCACCCCCTTCAAGATCAAGGCCAAGGCTGCACACTCTACCAAGACAATGAGGTTTTCCCGCATCGCCATACGGCTAATAGCCAGCAGGGCATGGTTGGATCCCAAGAGGGCTGCCCCGGCCAAGGCCAGACGGGATCCCCAAAATGCCCGAAAAAACCCGTAGGCCACCAGAATGGTGACGACCCCGAAGGCGGCATGTACCGTGCGCACATTGAGCAGCGTGACTCCCCCCATCAGCCGCGTCAGGCCGCCGAAGAGGCTGAACATGAAGCGGGGGAAATAGAAATACTCCGGCATCAGCCCAAAGATATCGGGATAGCGCACCCCTGAGGCGCGACGGGCCATGGAGGTGATCACAATCTCGTCAGTATTGATCTGAAAGGGGATGTTGGCCAGGTCGTAGAGGTAAATCGGGGCAAAGACCAACACCAACAGCCCCAGGTGCAACAGCTCCTGTTGCCAGCGCAGCCGCGTCGGATCCCAAGGGGGTTGAGCCGGGGAAAACTGCGCCCAATACAACCCCACCAGCAGGATGCTCAGCAGCCAGAGGCCAATCTGCAGCACGTGGTAGCCAAACACCCCGTACCAGAGGATCAGGGCTACCCCCAAGCCCAAGCCGGATCCCAGCAGGGGCAGATGCCGGGAGGTCATCACCCTATCCCAAACCGCCATAGAACCGATACGACTGGAATCAGGAACGAATCGATCCCTCTCAGCCTACCAGGCGCAAGATGCTCGACAAAACCAGAACTCAGTCAGCGCCTTCCCCCCTAGTCTTTCTCCCAAGGGGCGAGGGGAGATCAGAAAAGGTTGGAATCAAAACTTTGCCCCACCTGTTCTAGGGATCGCCAACAGGGATTCACAAAATCAATAACCCCGCATCGGCTCCGCCTCTGGCTCCAATTCCGGATCTATGAAGTTGGACGGATCGTAGAGGAAGCGGTTGACCTCGTCCTCAATGCGATAGATCTCGAAGGGCTCCAATTGTTTGCCAGTTCGCAAGGCCAGCAGGTAGCCATCCACCAGCAGACGTAGCTCATCGGTGCGCCGGTAGCCCCGCTGCCAGGTATCCACCAGAGCATCGGTCAAAGCCTGATAGTGCCGGATCAACTTTGGGTCTTGCAACATGGTGTTCCCTTGCCCTGCCTGTTTCTATCCTAACGTTTGGTGTCTCTTTGTAAGCGGGGATTGCGAACGGGATCCCGAAGCTTGGTCTCTTCTTGGCTTCAAGCCATGGGCAGGTGCAGCCGCGAAGGCGTCTCGCCACCGCTGCGGAGAGTGATGGTGAGAATGCGGGCCTCAATCAGCCGCTCTTCCCGCATTCCCGTGCCTGTGTTGACAGGATAGGCCGGAAAACAAGCCGCGCTAAGGCTGAGGCGCAAGGCGTGACCGCAAGGGATGCGAATACAGGTGGGCTGACAGGGAATCAGAATGGGGGTACTGGGCTGGGGATCCCGTAGGCGACAATAGCCTTGGGAAAAGTTATACACCTGCCCATCGGGCCTTACCACCGAGAGCACAGCGCAAAGATCGAAACTGGGGCTGTCGGCCTCCGCGTACACCTCCACAGCAATGTCCCCGACCAGAACCAGCTCGGCTTGCAGCGGCGGAGTGGTATAGGTCAGGACATCGGTGCGGCAGTCGAGGGCGGAGCGCTCTTGCGGCCCGGCAGGCTGAACTAGGTGGCCCCCCAAGGCCGGCACCGGTCGCCAGGGATCGTGAACAAACGTATCCGACTGTTGTGCAGGCGAGGGTTCAGGGCGAAGGGATCCCTCTGCTTCTGAAAGGGCAGCCAAGCCGGTGCTGTGTAGGTAAAAAGCTTTTGGCTCAGGGGTAGGCCAAGCATCAAAGCCGCGCCAGCGGTTGGATCCCATCTCGAACAGGCGTACCGGCGGCTCCTGGAGGATCCCTGTATCTTTGCCTTTGAGGAACTGGTCAAACCAGCGCACCTGCAGGCGATCGATGGGGCTGACAGCCTCTGGGCCGAAATCCAACGCCCCCACTTTGCGGCCCCAAGGGAGATGGGCCCAAGGGCCGATGATCAGGTATTGAGGGTTCTGGCTGCGGGCGCTCATTTCCTTGTAGAGGCGCAGGCTACCACTCAGGTAGCTGTCAAACCAGCCGGCAATGTGTAGCATCGGCAGATCCACCGCCTCTAGACGGGGAGAGAGCTTGCGCCAGTATTCATCCGGCTCACTGTGCTCCAGCCAGTCGAAGTAATAGGATTGGGGGGCATACTGCTGCAACACCCCCGGCTTGAGGGGGATAGGGTCGTAGAGGGGGAGATTGCGGGCAGCTTTCAAAAGCGCTTGGTAGGCATTGGCATCCCCCCTGAGACGCGCCCCTTCGGTCTCCAGTTGCAAGGCCCAACTGAGGTTGTTGTAGAAGGCAAAGGCCCCCCCTGGGTAAGCGGCATCGGCATAGAGATCGTAAGGCAGCATCGCCGGGCAGAGGGCCTTCAAAGCCGTCGGACGACTGGAAGCGGCATACAGCTGGGTCATGCCCTGATAAGAGAAGCCGTACATGCCCACTACGCCGTTGCTCCCCGGCAAGGCAGCCGCCCAATTGACGGCGTCAAACCCGTCTTCCACCTCATGGCGGAAAGGGTAGAAGGATCCCTTGGAAGTTCCCCGTCCGCGCACATCCTGGATGACCACAATGTACCCCTGGGCCGCATACCACCTGGGATGGGCATACACCACCGTCGAGGCAATGGCCCGCCCATAGGGCTGCCGCATCAGCAAAACCGGGTAGCTCCCCTCCCCTTGCGGGCGATAGACATCCGCGTCCAGTTGGATCCCGTCGCGGGTGAACATGGAAACAGTTTCGCGGGGGCGAACGGGCAACATGGCCTGGGTTGGGCTAGCGGATCTTGCCAAAGGGATACCAACCAAGGACAACCTAAGGGATCCCTGGGTGGATTCTTCCTAAGATAAAACAGAAGCCCTTATGAGAGCATGACTCTAGTCAATAATAAGCTCAACTATACTGAAAATAATGTATAATATGTTCAGTACGGATTACTACCAGTTGATCTTTCTGTTTACTTTCGAGTCTGCCAACATGGTAGCCAAAGCAAAGCAGAAAATTGGTAGTAAGACGACACGGAAACTGCGCTTTGGGTATTCTACTCAAAGCTTTGCGGGATACCGCCATTCTGGTTGGAAACAAACAGAATGCTATCGCTGCATAGTTGAACAGTGATGTTCAGCAGTGTTCAGCGTAAATGTATCAGGGAGAAACTCCCACCAGAGTTTGAGCCCCTTCCCTGGTATTGCCCTTGATCTCCGGCCTGCTGGCGCAAACGCAGCCCCCTCCAGACCCCTCTTTTATGGCTTTTATGGATTTATGGAAACAGAGACCCTGGGAAAAGATTTGTCGGAGCATGCCTCTAACCCCCAAAACCCTGAACTTTGCTGAATTTACTGAGCTTTAGGCGGTTTGGCAAAAGTCATTGAGAGGGATATAGTAGACCAAGTTTCCCCCTGATCCTTGAGTCCACCGCAACGGTTGCCGGGAAGTGAAGGGGGAAAGCGCTCGGGGGGTATTCCTCAGGGCTTTGCGGGATACCGCCTTCCTGCTCAGAGATAGGCAGGATGCGATCGCTTCTTTCCTGAACCATGTTCAGGAGAGTTCAGCGTGAATGTATCAGTACCCCTGACTTCCAACCTCTACAGCTCCCAGAGCCATTGAGGCCTAAGCCTCAGCAAATGCCCTTCTCCAGCCCCCCGACAGCACCTGCAAATCCTCCTCATCCAAGTCCGCAGGAGTGCCGGAGCGGATGAGCTCGGCAAAATCTTCGTTGGGCACCATGAAGCAGAGGGCGTAGAGGCGGCCTGGGCCGGTGTTGCGGATTTCATGCACGCCTGTTGGCGGAACCAAAATGCTATCTCCAGTTTTGATGGGGGCCGCTTTTCCATCGCAAATGGCCAGGCCTTCCCCCTTGAGAACAAAAAACATTTCCACAGCCATTTGATGGCGATTTGGAGGGGTTTTGCCTCCCTCATCGAAGATCTCCACACAAAAGGTTAGAGAAATCTGAGCATGAGAAGGATCGAACACGATGGCCAGGCGATTGGTATCGTGGGGGCTGATGCGAAAAGCCTGATAATCGGCAGGGGTTTTAACAATTGGAATCACGCAGCGGGAAAGCGTTTGCATCCGGATCCTCCGCTCAAGAGATGAGGGGTGAATAGTGGGCAAGTGCTAACAGGGGAGAGCCGCGAGCAAATCTGAGGAGGAGGCGACAAAGCCAAAGCACTGCTTGACGTTGTAGAGGGTAGCTAGCAAACAGTATTCAGGAGAGGTGGTGGCGGCGCAGTCTTCCAGCAAAATGCAGTCGTAGCCGAGGAAATTGGCATCTTGCAGCGTGGTCATGACGCACTGGTCGATGTTCACGCCGGCAAAAAAGAGGGTGGTGCGCCCCAGGTTTCTGAGAATGCTATCGAGAGGGGTATCCCAAAAGCCGCTCATGCGGAACTTGTCCACCCAGATATCCTCGGGTTTGACCTCCAGTTCCTCCACCACAGCAGCGCCCCAACTGCCCCGCGTGAGGACCAAAGACCCGTTCTTAGGCAAGGGATCCCCCAGCCCTACTCCCTCTCCGGTGGGGTTGTACACATGTCGCAAGCCGGCGCTGATGTTGAGCAAGTCAGGGCGATTGCCCCAGTTCACCCACACAATCGGCACTTGAGCTTGTCGCAGGCGGGGCAGCAGGGCTTTTAGAGGGCCGATGGGAGCCCGTGCCGGTGTAACATCGACGCCGATGCTGGCCAGCCAACCGTCGGGATGACAAAAGTCGTTTTGCATGTCGATCACCAACAACGCCGCCTTGGCCAGATCCAAGCGCAGGGTTTTGCTGGAGGTGGGTAGCAGGATGGGCCGGGGATCCAAGGGCGGACGGGTGAGGTCGGCCATTTCGGCATTCACAGCCCAGGCATTGGGAGGGATCCCAAGGGTCTTCAAGGGGCGATTGGGAGTGCTCATGGATTCTCCGCTCGCGTCGCGCAGCAGTGGGATCAGGTTGGGCAGTTGAGTGATGACCCACAACTACGCTCGACCTTAATGCACAGCTGACCTGACTTTGGAATCATAGGCTACACTTTCTCACCTTATTAACGCATGGGATCCCCCAGGGTCAGTCGATAGGGGCTGAGATGGAGATCAGGAGAAGAAAAACCGAGGAGATTTCCGAAAAGCTGCCCAGGGATCCCTCCCTGCACGCTATGCTGTAGAAACTTGAAATGATTATGTAGAAGCATGAGCATCCTGCGGCAATATATCTTTCCTGCCCTCATCCTGCTGGTGTTTCTGTTTACCCTGGTGGTGGTGAGCATTCGCTCGTTTCTGCCGGAGGATATGGCCCAGCCTGCCCCTCTAGAAGAAGCGACGCCTGTGGCCCTTTCTGCAAATGCCTGACGATGGCTGAACAAGGGATCCCTCTGCCTGTGGGTTATCGTTGGCGCATTGGTTCAGCCTGGGATCGGCCCTGGGTGCGACGAGGATTGCAGGCCACGTTGCAGGAATCTTTTCCAGAGCAAAGCAACTGGGATCACCTAGAAGAGACGCTGGATCGCCTCTTCGACCCACCCCGCACCCCCTGCTGGTGGATCTTGAAAGAAGAAACTGCAGAGCCGGTGGGCTGTGTTTGGGCCGGCATCTCCACAGATCAAGCCACCCATCGGCGGGTAGCCTACATTTTTCTGCTCTGGGTGGATCCCGCCCATCGCCGGCAGGGCCTGGGCAGAGCTTTGATGCAACAGGTGGAACGCTGGGGATCCCAGCAGCAGCTGGCGGCCATCACCCTGCAGGTTTATCGCCATAACCAGGCTGCCCTCAATTTCTACAAGCGGGCCCATTTCTCCGTGCAAGGCTACTGGCTGTACAAACCCCTCGGCGCCGCTGGCGTGGCAGAACCAAAAGGTTATGAAGTTTTGTAAATAAGCTGGGATCCGCTCTCAGTTGCTCCTTTGATGAAAGCGTGATGAAAACGATGGCATCGACCGGAGGGAAAGCCCATGTCCAGACCTGTCAAACTCAGTGAAGCTGAGGTCCAAGCCAAGCTGGAAAATCTGCCGGGCTGGTCTTTGCAGGATGGGAAGCTGCATCGTCAATTTCAGTTTCGCTCCTTTGTCGAAGCCTTTGGCTGGATGAGCAGTGTGGCCTTGGTGGCCGAGAGCATGGGGCACCATCCCGAATGGACCAATGTCTACAACCGCGTGCGGGTGCATCTTACCACCCACGATGCCGGGGGCATTACAGAACTGGACTTTACCCTGGCGCAACGCATGAACGAGCTGGCCGGCTGAACGCTTTCTCAGTACCTAACTCTAGGGATCCCTCAAAGCCGGCTTGGCAAGGGATCCCCATTGGTTTGTTGCTGCCTCTAAGGTTGTGTCGGGAGTTGCGCTGGTCTGATAGACTAAGCCTAAGGTTAAGAAATGATAATTTTATGAACGTGCTGGTTGTGGGGGCGACGGGAACGCTGGGCCGTCAAGTGGTACGCCGAGCCATCGAAGAAGGACATCAAGTCACCTGTCTGGTGCGAAATCCGGCAAAGGCTGCTTTCTTGAGTGAATGGGGCGCTCAACTGAAAGTGGGAAATCTGCTTCAGCCCAGCACCCTCAACTCCGCCATGGAAGGCATCGAGGCGGTGATCGACTGTGCTACGGTGCGGGTGACCGACACCCTCAGCGCCCGTCAGGTGGACTGGGATGGCAAGGTTGCCCTGATCAATGCGGCACGGGCTGCCCAGGTAGGGCATTTTATCTTTTTCTCCATCATGGGCGCCCACCACGAGTATCCCAATGTGCCCCTGATGAATTTCAAGCATCACATTGAGAAGTATTTGGTTGGATCCCAGATGCCCTACACGATTTTTCGTCCGGCGGGCTTTATGCAGGGGTTGATTGGCCAGTACGCCATCCCCATCTTGGAAGAACAAATCGTCTGGGTAACCGGCGAGGGCGTGCCGACGGCCTACCTGGACACCTTGGATGCTGCCCGGTTTGCGGTGCGATCCCTCAGTGTAGAAGCCGCCAAGCAGCAAATCTTTCCCTTGGTGGGGCCTAAGGCTTGGACGGCCCGAGAAGTCATCGCCTTGTGCGAGCAGCTCTCCGGCAAAAAGGCCAAAGTCAGCACCATGCCGCTGGGACTGCTGAGAGGGGCGCGCAAGATGGCGCAGTTTTTTCAGTGGAGCTGGAACATTGCCGACCGGCTGGCGTTTGTGGAGGTGATCGCGGCCAAAGAACCCATGCACGCCGATATGACGCCTGTATGCGAAACCCTGGGGATTGAACTGGCCTCTCTGACCTCTCTTGAGGACTACCTAGCGGAGTATTTCCAGAAGATGTTGAAACGGATTCGCGAGCTGAAGGTCAAGCAACCCAAAGTCAAAACGCCCTTCTAGGTCGTTGTTCTCAATCTTCATCTTCTTGGCAATTTCACAGGGACTTACGATGGTAGCCTTGGGATGAAGAGGTGAATGGGATCCTGCTTGCGTTAGCCTATCGAAGACCGGAAGTAGGGCAGCAGAACTTCGGGGATGTCCTAGAGCCATTCACGGTATCTGCGCAGCCGGGGATCCTGAGTTCCCAAGGAGTTTATTCCCATCTACGCTTTAGAGAGTGAGGTGGTGACAACAAGAGAGTAACCTCTGTTGCCCCTTGCTAAGGTATAGGCTTTTGTCTATAGCTTTCATCGAGAAGTTCAATTTTTATCTATCTTAGTTCGCAGCTAAGATGCTGCTTAAGATTTTTTACAGGATCTCAGCAAGTGTTCCAGTTTGGCCAAGATCCCTGGCCGAAGGAGGATTATGAGCTTGAACGGGCTGGTCACAACTGCATGGCTGATTCCCCTCTACGCCTTGGTGGCGTGGGCGGGAGCGCTGATCTGGTCCCCAGGAATCACCCGGCGCACGGGACCACGTCCGGCAGGTTATTTGAATGCCCTGCTGACCTTAGTGGCTTTCCTTCACAGTGTGGGAGCGCTGGTGGCAATTTGGGATCAGCCGGCGCAGGTCATTCGGTTGCCCTGGCTACAGGTGGGGGATCTGATGTTAGAGCTGCCGCTGCAGGTGTCATCGGTAACTCTGGGGGCCTGCGCTGTGGTGACGGGGCTGAACCTGGTGGCCCAGATCTACGGCTTTGGCTACATGGAAATGGACTGGGGCTGGGCGCGGTTTTTCTCCCTGCTGGGCCTGTTTGAGGGGGGGATGTGTGCCTTGGCTTTGTGCGACTCCCTCTTTTTCAGCTACGTGATCCTGGAGATTTTGACCCTGGGCACTTACCTGTTGGTGGGCTTTTGGTTCAACCAATCGCTGGTGGTGACGGGAGCACGGGATGCTTTTTTAACCAAGCGCATCGGCGACCTGTTGCTCTTGATGGGGGTAATCGCCATCTATCCCCTGACCGGCTCCTGGGAGTTTGAGGATTTGGCGGCCTGGGCAGAGGCGGTGCAGGCAGGATCTGTCACTGTGGATCCCACCCTGCTGGCCCTGGTGGGGCTGGGGTTGCTGGCCGGCCCCGTAGGCAAGTGTGCCCAATTTCCTCTGCACCTGTGGCTGGATGAGGCGATGGAAGGGCCGATCCCCTCGACGATCTTGCGCAATGCGGTGGTGGTGGGCACAGGGGCCTGGGTGTTGATTCGCCTGCAACCCCTCTACGAGCTTTCCCCAACAGTGCTAAGGGTGATGCTAACCATCGGCGGCTTGACAGCGGTGGGGGGATCCCTAGTGGCCTTGGCCCAGATCGATGCCAAGCGGGCCCTGTCTTATCTGGTGAGCGCCTACATGGGCTTGATCTTTGTGGCGGTGGGCACCGGTCATCCCCAGCAAGCCTATGGGTTGCTGCTGACCTATGCGCCCGCGATGGCCCTGTTGGTGATGGCGCTGGGCATGGTGATCTGGAACAGCATTACCCAGGATCTGCGCTATCTAGGAGGCTTGTGGTCGCGGCGCCCTATCTCGGGGCTGTGCTTCTTGACCGGGATGGCTGGAATCATCGCTTTGCCTCCCTTCGGCTCCTTTTGGGTGCTGACGGATCTCTGGCAGCAGTTGGTGCAACCGGGGCAGGGGTTGTGGGCGGCAGTTGTGCTGGTTACCAATGCGGTGACGGCGCTGGGGCTAACGCGGGTATTTGGCCTTGTTTGGGGGGGCAAACCGCAGCAGATGAGCGAGCGCTCGCCAGAGGTGCATTGGCCGATGACGTTGCCTAGCACCGCCATGATGGGGGTAACGCTGCACATGCCCATGATCCTAGCGGCACTAGGTCTGATTCCCGCTCTGGAAGGGATCCCTGTTGGGGTAATGACGGGATCCAGCTTGACAGGCATTGCCTTGGGAGCCTGGCTGTATCTGCGTCCGCAGCGGCAGCCGGTGGACTGGGCCTTCTTGGCCGACTGGCAGGATTTGTTGGCCAACGACTTCTACACCCCCAAGCTCTACCGGGCCAGTGTGGTGTTTGCGGTACGCATCATCTCTGAGGTTACAGCCTTGTTCGACCGCTATGTGGTAGACGGCTTGGTAAATTTGACCAGCTTGGCGGTATTGGCGGGTGGACAGGTTTTGAAATACACCACCTCTGGCCAGTTGCAAGCCTACGTGCTGACGATTGTGGTGGGGGTGGCCCTGCTGGGCTGGCTGATTCTCTAGGCTTGGGCAAGGTAGCGGGACGGAGTCCTTAGATAAAGAGGGAAAAGACCATGCTGAGTGCCTTGATTGTGTTGCCGATCTTGGGATCCCTGCTCCTGTTCTTAGGCTTGGGGGGGCGAAAGCTGGCGGTGGCCTTGGCCGGGATCCTGCTGGGGATCTCGCTGCTGCTGTTTGCCAACTTTGACCTGCAAGCGGAAGGGCTGCAGTGGGTGCAGCGGTGGGATTGGATCCCGGCAATTGGGCTGAGCTACTCCCTGGGCCTGGACGGGTTTTCCCTGCTGATGGTGGCTTTGAATGGGTTGCTCACGCTGATTGCGGTGCTGACGGCTGAGCCAGAGGTGAAGCGGCCCAACCTCTTATACGGCTGCATTTTGCTCATGAGCGGGTCGGTCAACGGGGCTTTTGTTGCCCAGAACCTGCTTTTGTTCTTCTTGTTTTACGAACTGGTGCTGATCCCGATCTACCTGCTCATCTCCATTTGGGGCAGCCCCAAGCGGGATTATGCTGCCATCAAGTTTTTGATTTACACCGCCGTTTCCGCCATCTTTCTGTTGGGGGCCTTTTTGGCCATCTACTGGCTGGGGGATCCCCATAGCTTTGAGCTGCTGGAGATCCGCATCACCTCTCTCAGCCCTGTTGCCCAGACCTTGACGCTGTTGGCCTTGATCGTGGCTTTCGGCATTAAGATGCCGCTGATCCCCTTCCACACCTGGTTGCCTGATGCATACGGGGAGTCGTCGCCGCCAGTGGCCATCCTCCTGGGAGGGATCCTCTCCAAGTTAGGCACGTACGGTCTGTTTCGCTTTGGGCTGCAGTTGTTTCCCCAAGCTTGGGCCGACTTGGGTGGGATCCTGGCCTGGTGGGGAGCCATTGCCGTGCTGTCGGGGGCTTTGGCGGCCATCGCCCAAAAAGACATCAAGCGCATGGTGGCCTACAGCTCCATCGGCCATATGGGCTACATCCTGCTGGGCATGGCGGCAGCCACCCCGATTAGCCTGACCGGGGCGATGGTTCAGATGGTCTCTCACGGTCTCATCTTGGCGCTGCTGTTCGATTTGGTGGGCTTGGTGGAGCGCAAAGTGGGAACCCGCGATCTGGATGTGCTCAACGGCCTGCTCAACCCCTTGCGGGGCTTGCCCACGGTGAGTGCTCTGCTCATCTTGGGGGGGATGGCCAGCGCCGGGATCCCTGGCCTGGTGGGCTTTGTGGCGGAGTTCTTGATCTTCCAGGGCAGCTACCAAGATTTTCCTCTGCCCACTTTGATCAGCATCTGTGGCACCGGCTTGACGGCGGTGTACTTTGTGATTTTGCTGAACCGCACCTGCTTTGGCAGGTTGGACAACCGCACCGCCTACTACCCGCGCGTGCATGGCTGGGAGCGGATCCCAGGGCTTATTTTGACGGCCTTGATCGTTTGGTTTGGGATCCAGCCCATGAACCTGGTGAAATGGCCGCAACCGTTGGCCTTTACCCTATCCACCCAGGTGGCTCAGGCCCAAACGCTTATCTTGGCATCAGCCGGTGACCTTGCCCCCATCACCCTCTCTGGAGCCGATCCAGGCAAGCGGGAAACTCCCAGGAATTGAGATCCCAGCAGATGCCCCCTATGGAGCCAGGACTTTTGAAGAGTTGGAGACTTCTTCCATGACGACAACCCTTACAACCCGCAAGCTTCCCCCTTCTAACCACCCTTTTGCGGATGTAGTCCACCGCTTGGAGGCAGGGGGATCCATGCTGCCGGATACGCCGGAAAACCTAATGCAAATTATCGGCCTCTACAAAGCCTATGCCGTGCCGATGGATTTCTACTGGCGGGATCTGCTCTACATTGCCGAGCAGGTGTTTGTGGATCCCTTGCCTTTTTTCAAGTTCATCATTCCTGAAGAGTATCTGAAGCTGGCCAACCACTACGCGGGGGATAACGCGGATTTGCGCATTTGGCGAGGCCAGGCTACGGCCCACCCCGAGCTGCTGGAGTTCATGGAAAAAGGGGAGCTGAAGCGCAAGCTGCCCAGAATTTTGCATCACCTCTGGCATGACCGCATCAACATGGAATTTGCCGAAGAATGTATGCGGGCCATGCTCTGGCACCGGGATATGGGGGGCTTGCTGGATCCCTACATGGATTCCGAAGAATACAAGCAAAATGCCGACCGCGCCATCCGCGCCTACTGCCAAGGCAACCCTCTGTTGATGGGGCTATACAAGCTCTTCCCAGACATGTTTTTAGAGCTATGCCGCCAGGCCACCATGTACTCGGTGTTGGGCCTGTTTTGGGAGGTGATGGCTCCGGTCTTTTTTGAGATCAGCGATCTCTACGATGAAGGCAAAATTACCAGCGTGCCGGAGGCGATGAACTTTTTGGTCAACGGGATCTTCGCCATTGCCGGACGACCCATCTACCACCGCGTGCGTATTCGGGGAGAATGGTACGATATTGTGCCCAAATCCAAAGGATTCACCTGGCTATATGAGGCTGCCTTCCCCTATGTAGAGGCCGTGTTTTATCGCACCTCTCCTTTCCGCGGCACTAAGTCCTACAACGCCCAGGCCAACGAAGTTCCCACCAACCAGTTGGACTTCCACTACGGGATCCTCTACGCCGATAAGTTTCCGGTGGGCACCGCCGGGATCCCGCCCACGCTCTTGCACCAGGATATGTACCACTTTTTGCCCCAGTATTTGGTGGAGTATTATCGCAAGCATTGCCGCGGCGAAGAGGACATGCTGATTCAATTGGGGGTTAGCTTCCAGCGCTCCATGTACAACGTCACCTCAGCCGTGATTCAGGCGGGAAGGGCCGCTTTCTTGTATCCCCTTGATGACCCAAATCCGCGGCACTTGATGATGAACCGCCGTTATTTTGAGGGACAACTCAATCGCTTCACCCGACCGGAATATGGGATCCGGGAAGCAGCCCGCCTCGCCTACATTCAGGATCAGAATTATCGCTAGCCCGTGGCAACTTTAATGATCCCAAAGCCTTTCGAGCAGCAATCCAGTTAGCAACAACTTCACAGCAAAAGGATCCCGGCCATGCCCGATATTGTTGATATTGCCGTCTCTGCTGAGGGCTTTTCCACCTTGGTAACTGCCGTTAAAGCGGCAAACCTGGTGGATACTTTGAAAAGCCCCGGCCCCTTTACCGTTTTTGCCCCCACCGATGCGGCTTTTGCCAAGCTGCCCCCTGGCACCATCACCACTCTGGTGCAAAACATCCCCCAACTGACTCGCATCCTGTGTTACCACGTGGTGCCCGGCCGCTTGAAAAAGGCAGATTTGGCCAAGTACCAAAGTGTGGGCTCGGTAGAGGGATCCCCCATCGACTTGTTGATCGAAGGGGACGTTTTCGAGGTCAATAACGCCACCGTTATCCAAGCCGACATCGAAGCCGATAACGGCATCATCCACGTCATCGACACTGTCATCCTGATGCGGCCCCACTGGTTCTGGCCGATTATGAACTCCGCCTTGGCTGCCTCGGCCAGAGGATAGACAGATCTATCCTGAACCGAGCTTGGGGAAAGTGCCTGGGTGAACCCTCTCCCCCTCTCCGCAACTTTATAGGTACGGTCAGAGATTTCTGCTCCGCGTGCAGTCTACACCATCCCCCGCCCCCCACAGGGTGGGGATTTTTGTCTCTCGGTAGCAGTGATGTCGCCGTCTTTTAAACCCAGAGATGAATCCGAAGCTTGGCCTGATACGTACCTTATTTAGCCTGTTCTCTGACCGAGGAGCTTTTTTCCATGTTGTTGATCGGTTTTTCCCTTCGGCCTCGTTCAATTTTCGAGGTTTTTTGCGGCTTTTGCCTGGTTGCTGTCTTGTTTCTCAGCGGTTAAGGAAGCTTTACAAATCTCACAACCCCACTTCTACCCATTGCTAACTTTGGCCCTGGACATATTCACATTGCTCAGCCGCAGCCAGGACAATCTTTCGCCCAGGCCACAGGGCCGGTGGTCTTTGTCTTGAACATGTTGCCGAATCCAGGCAATCAGTCGGGGAATTTCCGACTGGAAGCCAACCTCACCCCTGAGCAAGTCTCCAGCTTTTTGGCCGGAGCTTACTACATCAACATTCACACGCAGGCCAACCCGCCGGGCGAGTTGCGAGCCCAGGTGGTTTTCCCTCGCTAAGGTTTGATCCAGTACCCCATCTGGGATCCCCGCAGGTGAGGGGATCCCTAATTTTTGCGGACGGATTGGCTGTTCTGTGAACTCCCCCACGGTCAGTCGTGCCGGCAGGACAGAGTTTCTGTGTAGCTCCTGGCCAGCAGCTTTCGGTAGTCCTGGAACTGGCCTGCCAGTCCCCTTTACAGAGCGAGCTGTAGGCTTCACCTCTGGGCTAGCTGTGGAGCGCCAAGGGAATAACTACACAGGTTGTTGCCCACCTACAATGGCCCGACAGCGAATGTAGGGGCCGCCCGCATCCACCTTGGCCGGTTGACCCTTGCCACAATGGCCGGATCCCAAGTCCCACAGGAAGTCCCGCGAGACGGCATCCACCGATTGCAGCACCTCAAAAGCATTGCCGGTGATGGTGACACCGCGCAGCAACTCCGCCAGCTTGCCATCGCGAATGCGGTAGGCCCGCTCTACCCCAAACATAAACTCGCCGGTGGAGTCCGCCTGCCCGTTCCTGGCCCCATCCAGGAAGTAGCCATCGGGAGTGCTGGCGATGATTTCCTCTAGCGTTTGGGATCCGGGCTCGATGAAGGTGTTGCGCATGCGGATCAAAGGCTCATCGGCGTATTCCCAGGCGCGGGCATTGCCGGTGGGCTCCACCCCAAAGTGGGCGGCAGTTTCGCGGTTGTGGAGATAGCTGACCAGAATGCCGTTTTGGATGATGGTGGTGCTTTGGGTAGGA
The DNA here is from genome assembly GCF_054060435.1 of Thermostichus sp. MS-CIW-34. Lineage (NCBI taxonomy): Bacteria > Bacillati > Cyanobacteriota > Cyanophyceae > Thermostichales > Thermostichaceae > Thermostichus > Thermostichus sp. MS-CIW-34. The sequence goes on from NZ_JBSSDE010000011.1 coordinate 47,947, forward strand.
ACGCCCTCGTCGTCCACAGGAAGGGTTCCCCCTGCCCCCGGCATAAACTCTGAATGGCCGGAGTCTTTGAGAGTAACCCAGTCGCTGGCCACCCGCTGCCCCAGCTTGCCGGCAGCCACAGAACCCGCCAGAACAAAATCCGCCTCGACCGTGTGGCCAATGGCCTCGTGCACCAACAGCCCCACGATGGAAGGCGACAGAATAACCGTGGCCCATCCCCCTTCTGCGTAGCCTGCGGACAATAAATCAACCGCGGTAGCAGCCGCCTTTTCCGCCATCTGCAAGGGATGCGAGCGGAACAGGCAATCCCATCCCCCTGTTACCCCAATGGCCTCGGAGCCACTGCTGAGCTGGCCGTCCGCTTCGGCCACCGCCTGAACTCGCAGCTCGGGGCGCACCAGACGAAAGGCCACATCCGCCCCATCGGTGGTGACAATGGCTTTTTCCTCGTAGATCTCGTTGTAGGTGCAACTGGCGGAGCTAATTTGGCGAGAGGCCTGCCGGGCCTGCGCCTCGGTTTCCAAAGCCAACTGGATCTTCGCCTCCAGCGGTTTGTTCAACACCTCCTCCACACCGGGCTCGCAGAACTCCCCTTGGGCCAGCCGCACACTGGGCAAGGATCCCAGCTTTTGTTTGCGGTAGTCGGCGCTGGCTTGGGCGGCACGGCGAGCTTCAGCGATGGCCTCCCGAATGGCAGCCGGCGAGGGATCCCCGGTGGCAGCAAAGCCCCAAGTGCCGGCCTCCAACACCCGCACCCCCACTCCGGAACGGCGACGAACCGCGGTGCGCTCAAGGCGGCCCTTCTCGGCAGTGATGCTGCGGAACACCTTGCTGTGGTAGCGCAGTTCCACAAAGCCAGAGCAGTCCCGAAGGATGTCGCGCAGAAGGTCTCGCATAGCAACAGGGAGATGGGTGTAGTCCTCAGTCCAGCATAGCCCGATCCTGGAAAGTCGATGAGCTGCCACGCCGAGTAAACTACCCGGCACCCGCGCTATGCGCAGGGTGCGGGCTTTATCCCAATCCCTAGCTGACCCAGAGGACAGCTAAGTTTCGGAATTTCAGGCGAGTTTACAGTCGCCCCAAGGAGAGAGATCACCTGAGCAGCGTTATGGTCAGCATCCCCTTCCCACCCACAATGCCCACACTTGAACGACTTACCGCTTCGGTAGGACTTGCCTTGCTCAGGGTGGATGTGCAGGCACTTGTGGCAGGTCTGACTGGTGTAGGCAGGCGGCACCAGTACCACAGGCACTCCAGCAATCGCAGCCTTGTAGGCTACAAACATCCTGAGCTGGTAGAACGCCCAGTTGTTAGTCCTGCGCCGCTCGGCTTTGGCCCGAGGCTTCTGATTCAGGCGGTCTCGAATGCCCGTCAAATCCTCAAAAGCCAGTGCTGCACCAATAGCCTGGGCATCCCTGACCAAGGTTTTGCTGATGTTATGGTTCAGCCATGTCTGGTAGCGCCGTTCTCTCCCAGAGAGCCTTCTCAGCAGCCTCCTAGAGCTGCGAGTGCGTTTGGATTGAACCTTGGCGCGTACACGGCTGAACCGGTCACGGACGGCCTGGATGTGTTCTCCACTCCAAGAGCGTCCGTTGCTAGCGGTGGCGATATCCCGCCTACCCAAGTCAACTCCGATTACCTTTGGAGTTTTGCCAGTTGGGGGAGTATCCAGCTCAACAGCAATGTTGATGTAGTAGTCCCCTTGCTTGGTCTTGGACAGAGTAGCGCTGGTGGGCGTTTGCCCCCGCAGCAAAGCGATTTGATAACCGCCAATCTTGAGCTTGAGCCAAACCCGTCCGCTCATCAGGGTCACGCCCACGGCTTGGTCGGACTCTCGGTACTTAAAAGTACGAGCGTCCAAAGTCAGACTGGTGGGGCGGAACTTGTGGACTTGCTTCACCGCCTTGGCATTGCTAATCACCCGACGGAGCGCCTGACAGACGTGGTTGGCTTTCAGCCCCGTTGCTGCCCTTACCGGTCGATAGACCAAGTGGTGCAGCTTGGCGGTGTTCCAGCAGTTCTTTTGTTTGGCGGTGTCGAGAATCTGGTTGCAAGCATTCGCAAAGCCCTGCAAAGTGCGGTCAATTTCTTGACGCAACTCTTGTGGGACTATCAGCTTGCAACGTACGGATATAGTCTGGCTCATGGGCTTATTGTAGTTCATCCAGACTTTTGACCAGCAAACCTATATGGAGGCGGGCTTTCCTCCCGACACCAAGCCTGCGGCTATGGTGCGGGCCTCCAGCCCGAAAATTTGGTGAAAGCCCCGATCCCGTTCGTGTCAGCAGTGCGGAACATTTTGGCCAGGCCCGCCGTTAGAGGACAAAGTTAACCAGCTTTTTCGGCACCACCACCACTTTTTTGGGTGTTGCCCCCTCCAGGTATTTCTGCGCTGCTTCTGACCGAAGGGCCAACTGTTCCTGCTCCTCCGGCGTTACCTCGGCAGGGGCCTCAAACGAGCCGCGCAATTTGCCGTTCACCTGAATCACAATGGTCACCGTGTCGGCCACCAGCGCTGCCGGGTCATAGCTGGGCCAAGACTGCCGATGCACCGAGTCTGCGCCCCCCAGCGCCTGCCACAGCTCCTCCGCAATATGGGGGGCAAAAGGCGCCATCAGCAACACCAGCGTGCGGATCCCCTCTGCATAAACCGGCGAATCCAGGATCCCGGCCTCCCCCAGAGCATTGCTCAGCTTCATCAGCTCGGCAATGGCAGTGTTGAATTGATAATCGTTTTCCAGATCTTCGCTGACTTCCTTGATGGCGGTGTGGATGGCCCGGCGCAGATCTTTTTCCGCCTTGGTCAGGGATCCCACCTCGACCTTGGCCGGCAACAGCTCTGAGACCCTGCCCCGCCAGGACTTCGTCCCGCCACCGCGAACGACAAACTCGTACACCTGCCGCCAGACGCGGTTGAGAAAGCGAAATTGCCCTTCCACGTCGGCATCGTCCCACTCCAGATCCTTCTCCGGCGGGGCCTTGAACAAGATAAACATGCGGGCCGTATCTGCCCCGTAGTGGGCCAGCACCTCCTCAGGATCCACGCCGTTGCCCTTGGACTTGGACATGGTAGCGTAGATAACTTGCAGGGGCTCGCCCGTTTCCGGATCCCGCGGGTCGTTGGGATCCTGCACCAGAGCTGCCGGGATCCAGCGATCCTTGCCGGACTTGTTGGGGTTGTAGTAAGTGCGCCCTTGCACCATCCCCTGGGTGAGCAGACGCAGGAACGGCTCGTCAAAATCCAGCAGCCCCCGATCCCGCAACACCTTGGTAAAAAAGCGGGAATAGAGCAGGTGCAGGATGGCGTGCTCGATGCCACCCACATACTGATCCACCGGCAGCCAGGCGTTCACCTGGTCTTTGCGGAAGATCTCTTGGTCGTTGCGGGCATCGCTGAAGCGCAGGAAGTACCACGACGAGCAGATGAAGGTGTCCATGGTATCGGTTTCCCGGCGAGCCTCCGCGCCACAGGTGGGGCATTTCACCTTCACCCAGTCCTCCAACTGGGCCAACGGGGATCCCCCTCGCCCCGTCAGCTCCACATCCTCCGGCAAGAGCACCGGCAGATCCTTCTCCGGCACCGGCACAATGCCACAGTGGGGACAATGGATCACCGGGATGGGACAACCCCAGTAGCGCTGCCGCGAGATCAGCCAATCCCGCAGGCGGTAGTTGATCTGCTTTTCCCCCAGCCCCTGGGCTTCCAGCCAGGCGATGGCTCTTTCCACGCTTTGCCCTGGGCCTTTGCCCACCGGGATCCCGTCTAGGGGGCCAGAGTTGATCATCACCCCTTCCCCCGTCCAGGCAGCCTGCAGTTCTGAGGACTCCGTCCCGCTGGCGCGATCCGCTGAGGCCGGAGAACCCTCCGGCGGCTGCACCACCCGCTTGATGGGCAGGCCGAACTTGCGGGCAAACTCGAAGTCCCGTTGGTCGTGGGCGGGCACGGCCATGATGGCCCCCGTCCCGTAGCCCATCAACACATAGTCGGCAATCCAGATGGGGATCCGCTCTTGGTTAACGGGGTTGATGGCGTAGGATCCCGTCCAAACCCCTGTCTTTTCCCGGTCTTCAGCGCTGCGCTCGATCTCGCTGCGGGCAGCGGCCTGGGCTTGATAGGCTCTGACGGCCTGCAGTTGCTCGGCGGTGGTGAGCTTGTCCACCAAGGGGTGCTCCGGCGCCAGCACCATGAAGGTGGCCCCCCAGAGGGTATCGGGCCGGGTGGTGAACACTGCCAGCTCGTCCCCTGCCTCGGTTTTGAAAATCACCTTAGCCCCCACCGATTGGCCGATCCAGTTCTCCTGCATGGTGCGCACCCGCTCCGGCCAGCCGGAGAGCTTTTCCAGATCCGCCAGCAGTTGGTCGGCATAGGCGGTGATTTTGAAAAACCACTGCTTGAGCATGCGCTTTTCCACCAGGGCGCCGGATCTCCAGGAACGCCCCTCCGCATCCACCTGCTCGTTGGCCAGCACCGTCTGATCCACCGGATCCCAGTTCACTGGCGCCTCTTTCTGGTAGGCCAAGCCCGCCTGCAAAAATTGCAGGAAGATCCACTGCGTCCACTTGTAGTAGTCGGGGGCGCAGGTGGTGATCTCCCGCTCCCAGTCGTAGGACAGGCCCAACCGCTGCAGTTGCTCCCGCATCTGGGCAATGTTTTGGTAGGTCCACTTGGCCGGCGGGATCCCCCGGTCGATAGCGGCATTCTCCGCCGGCAGGCCAAAGGCATCCCAGCCCATCGGGTGCAACACCGCGTATCCCTGCATTCGTTTGTGGCGGGCAATTACATCGGTGATGGTGTAATTGCGCACATGCCCCATGTGCAGGTTGCCGCTGGGATAGGGGAACATAGACAGGGCATAAAATTTGCGGCTCCCGTCCTTCAGCTCTGGGGTGCGATCCAGCCCGATTTCACGCCAGTGGGCTTGCCACTTGCTCTCGATGGCCTGGGGATTGTAGCGCGCGTCCACGGTTCGATGCTCCTGGGAAAAAAGCGCTCACGCTGGGAGATAGAAGCATTTTGACATACTCCCCACGCCAGTGCTCTCAAGCAAGGAACGGGATCCCTATTGGCGCTGACAAACCGACAAGCAGGGATCACAAGCAGGGATCAGTAGGTTTCTTCGTGCCACCTGTCTGCTTTCTTCAGTTCCTTCTGGAACTTGCTCCAATCCTGACCGGCTTGTTCGGCCAAAGGCCCCATGACGTTGTTGATCCCGTCCTCCATCCCCTTGAGGCCGCAGATGTAGGTGTAGGTGTTGGGCTGTTGCAGCATCTCCCACAGCTCGGCGCCGTACTCGGCCATGCGGTTTTGCACGTACATTTTCTTGCCATCGGGGGTTTGTTGCTCGCGGCTGATGGCGTAATCGACGCGGAAGCGATCCCCGTACTGGGCTTTCCAGGCCTCCAGATCCCCGTGGTAGAGCAAGGTGGAAGTGGTGGGCACCCCAAAGAACAGCCAGATCTTGCCCTGATAGTTGGGATCCTCCTCAAACAGGTGCTTGATGAAAGCGCGAAAAGGAGCAATGCCGGTGCCGGTGGCGATCAAAATCAGGTTGGCATTCTCATCTTCAGGCAACAGGAAGGTTTTCCCCGATGGCCCCGTGATCATCACCTCGTCGCCTGCCTTCAAATCGGTGAGGAAGCCGGAGCAGACCCCCACCCCCGGCTGGCCTGTCTCTCTATCGACATATTCAGCCCGCTTCACGCTCAAAGAGACGGTGCGCCCCTCGCCATCATCGCCAAAGCGGGTGGAAGCAATCGAGTAGAGGCGGGGCTTGTGGGGCTTGCCCTTGGCATCTTCGCCAGGAGGGATAATGCCAACGCTTTGCCCTTCTAGGTAGCGGTAGTTGGGATCCGGCAAGCTGAGCACAATGTGCTTAGTCAGTCCGGGTGCTCCTTCACCGACAATGGAGTAGGTCTCCACGCAGTGGCCGATCAATGGTGCGTTGGGACGATACAGATTGACGACAACCTCTCGCTTTTCTGCGCTGGCAACCATACCTACGATCTGCTCCTGGCACTGGGAGGAAATGAGTTTACATATAGCAAAATAGCAAACACCACAGCAGCCCGGCTGCTCAAATGGAACTTGTCAGAGGAGAAGCAGACGACCTTCGCCAGCCCCCCAGGCCGTCCTGAGAGCGGCAACCCCGGAAAAATAATCCCGGCCAAGCTCATCGGCCAAAAATATGGATTTTTTGTTAAATTGTTGCTTGTGGTGCCCACAGCTCTGGCCTGCCAGTGGCTTGTGATGTAACGGCTTTATTTGGTATCATGCAAGACCGTAACAGTTGGTAACTTTCTAGAGCCTTTTTCTCAGTTTTGCCCTGCCCGTCCCCAAGGAGTTCCCATGGCAAGCAGTCCTGATCGTGTTGTGATGATTGGTGTCGCCGGAGATTCTGGCTGTGGCAAGTCCACCTTTTTACGCCGGCTGGGGGATCTGTTTGGCCGGGATCTGATTACCACCATCTGTCTGGATGACTATCACTCCTTGGATCGCTACCAGCGCAAAGAGAAGGGCATCACGGCGCTCGATCCCCGCGCCAACAACTTCGACCTGATGTACGAGCAGGCCAAGGCGCTTAAGAACGGCCAAAGTGTGATGAAGCCCATCTACAACCACGAGACGGGGCTGATTGACCCACCGGAGCTGGTGGAGCCCAACCGCATCATCGTCCTGGAGGGGCTGCATCCCATGTATGACGAGCGGGTGCGCCAGCTGCTGGACTTCAAGGTGTACTTGGATCTGGCCCCAGAGATCAAGATTGCTTGGAAAGTGAAGCGGGACATGGCGGAGCGGGGCCACACCTACGAAGATGTGTTGCGCTCAATCGAGGCTCGCCGCCCGGACTTTGAAGCCTATGTCGATGTGCAGAAGCAGTACGCCGATGCCGTCATTGAGGTTTTGCCTACCCAGTTGTTGCCGGAGCTGGATCCAGAGCACAAAGTACTGCGGGTGCGGCTGATCCAGCGGGAAGGGGTGAAGTACTTCGACCATGTTTATCTCTTTGACGAAGGCTCCACCATCGATTGGATCCCCTGCGGCAAAAAGCTGACTTGTTCCTATCCAGGGATCCGCCTCCACTATGGCCCTTCCACCTACTTCGAGCACCCGGTTTCGATTCTGGAGATCGACGGCACCTTCGACAAGCTGGAAGAGGTCATCTACATCGAGAACCACCTGAGCAACTTGTCCACCCGCTACTATGGCGAGCTGACGGAACTGTTGCGCAAGCACCCAGAATACCCGGGATCCCGCAATGGCTCTGGTCTGATTCAGATCATCGTGGGCCTGAAGCTGCGCGCCCTCTACGAGCAAATTCGGGCAGAAGCCAAAGAGCTGGCGGTGGCTTCCTAGTGTTTGCCCCGCTTAGGGGATCCCTTCGGTAAAGTGTTGGTGCAGGTCGGCTGACCCAGCATAGGTCGGCAGTAGGGCTTCGGTGTATGCAGGGATTCCAGTTGGAGATCTTTCCGGAGGGCCCCGTCTTAATCCAACGGGCCATCGAGATTTGGCAAGCTCGGTCAGCCGCTGCCATTCGCGAGCGGGGACGCTTTACGGTGGCCTTGGCGGGAGGGAGCACCCCCAAGAAGCTGTATGCTGCCCTGGCCCAAACCCCAGGGATCCCTTGGCAACAAACCTGGCTGTTCTGGGGAGACGAGCGCTATGTTCCCCCGGATCACCCTGAAAGCAACTACCGTATGGTACGAGAAACCCTGCTGCAGCAGATCGGGATCCCGGCGGCTCAAGTTTTCCCTATGCCCACCCAAGCGGGGGATCCCCTTCGCGATGCTGCCGAATACGAGGCGACCCTGCGGCAGATTTTCGGTACAGAGTGCCCTTCTCTCGACCTGGTATGGCTGGGAGTGGGGGAAGATGGCCACACAGCTTCCTTGTTTCCCGACACAGCCGCTCTGCAGGTGCAGCACCGCTGGGTGACGGTGGGGCAAAAAGGGCAGGAGCCGCGTCTAACCTTGACCTATCCCGTCCTCAATCAGGCAGCCCAGGTGGTGTTCCTGGTAACCGGAGCGAACAAAGCCCCCATCGTGAAAGAGGCGCTGACCACCGAGGCCCACCTACCCTGCCAGCGCGTAAACCCCAGAGGACGGCTGCTGTGGTTGCTGGATGCGGCGGCAGCAGCTCAACTGCCCCTGCTCTGTGTCCCGCTGCTCAGCTAAACAACAGGCGGGCTAACTGCCGATGGGATAGGATCCCCAGGCCCACCGCCCCCAAAATCATCCCAGCCCATTCCAGTGGCCACAGGTTTGATAGCCCCAGCGGCCAACGCACCAGGTTTCATGGGTCGAGAACCGGCGGGGCAGGGATCCCTCAGGGGTTGCCGGGCAAATTCTTCAGTACTGGAATCACCAGCTCTTGGACAGGCAACGCTACAGGCTGGGCGGAGTCACTGCTCAGGGAGCTGGATGGCGCAGAAGGGGAAGAGCTGGGGATCTCGCCCATGGGCCGCAGTTGCCAGCGGATGATCTGCTCGCCGCGGTAAAAGGTGACCAACAACTGATCCCCTTGCGATTGAATTTGCCAGGTGCCATCACCGCTGGTTACCGAAATATGGCCGCCGGAAAAGGGTGCATCCAAGGCCGGCCCCGATTGGCTCCAGATACGCCCGCCACCCGTTTCCAAGATCAATTGCACCGTCGCCCCCTGCCCCTGGCCGCTCAAAATTTGGCCGGTTCCGCTCCAAACTCGGGTTTCCGTCTGAGCCACGGCGGGTTGCCCAAGCTGCAGAACCATGAGCAACAGCCCTGCCCAGCTCCAGTGATTTCGCAGCCTCCCTCTCCCATCAGGGAAGAAGGAAGAAGAGCGAGAGAAACAAGCCATTGCACTCACGTTGATACCACGCGCCGCGATAGGACTGAAACAGACGAAGAAGAAAGCGACAAGGTGTCGCAGGAAGCAATCCTTTACACAGTCTTTTTCACAGTCTACCGAGAGGCTCCGGGATCCCTCTGCGCTCTCTTGGCTCTGGGTTAAGCCTGCTGCTGGAATCGGCCCTCGGCTTGATCCCAATCTAGCAATCTCCATACCCCCAGACAGGATGTAACCTGAGACTCTGGCTGCGGGGATCCCCAGCAACTGTTTCGTCAATGCGCAGAGTCAAGGCCCAGGGTATCTCCGACGCGATCCCGATCCTCACGACTTGAGAGAAAGGAAACGCTCCAGAGCTGCCACCATCGCCGGTGGCCAACGGCGGACGGTTTTCACCCATTCCAGGTCGGCGTAGCGGGGATCCAGTCCTTGCACAGCCACCCAATGACTTTCGGCCTCTCCTTGCCGACCCTGCACCCAAAGGATGGCACTGAGAGCAGCCCGCATATCTGGAAACTTCGGGTACTTGCGCACCAGAGCCCGCATCAAGCGCAGGGCAGCTTCTGTTTCGCCCACCTGGTAGAGGCTCAGAGCATAGTTGGCCTGAGCAAAGGCGTAGTCGGGAGCCAGTTCTGTAGCGCGGCGGTAGTCAGCCAAGGCCTGTTGCCATTGGCCCAGCCCTGCTTCCGCATTGCCACGGTTGTTGTAGGCCGCCGCATCGTTGGGATCCAACTGCAACACCCGCTCATAATCGGCAATTGCTTCCTGCCACCGCCCCAACCCCTCCAAAGCAGCCCCTCGGTTGAGATAGGGATCCGGTGCCTCAGGGGCCAAACGAATGGCCTCAGCATAATCCTCCAGAGCTGCCTGCAGTTGGTGCTGGCTGACACGGGCATTGCCCCGGTTGCTCCACAGGGCCGGGTTGTCCGGCTGGATCTGCAACAGTTGAGTCCACAGGGCTTCCGCCTGGGCAAAATCTCCCCTCTGAGTTGCAGCAAAGGCCTCCTCAAACAGTCGATCGATCTCGTGATCTACCCTGTTGCTCGCTGCCGTTGCCACCACACCCGATCCAGGCCAGATAGGGATCCCTAGCCAAAACAGCAGCCCCAGCAGCAGCGCAGGGAGTAGGTTGGGTACACTGACGGACTTCATGGCTGCAAAAACCACCTTGGATGGGGTGTCCCCACCTGAAGCCATCGCCACAGAAGGGGGTCTGATGGTTAGCGCGCCCTGGAGGACTCGAACCCCCGACATCCGGTTTTGGAGACCGACGTTCTACCAACTGAACTAAGGACGCATTGGCCTAGGGTCACACCCGCTTACCCAGTGTAGCAGGTACACCCACCTTTCAAAGAAGCTGTTCCTTGCTATCCGCACTCTCTGTCTTGGCCTTGATACGAGTGGCTTTGCCCACCCGATCCCGCAAATAGAACAGCTTGGCCCGACGCACTTTACCCCGCCGCAGCACCTGAATCGACTCGATGCGCGGGGAGTGAATGAGGAAAACCCGCTCCACACCGATCCCTTGGAAAACCTTGCGCACCGTAATGGTGCGGTTGATACCGGAGTGGCGCATGGCAATGACCGTGCCCTCAAAGGCTTGTACCCGCTCCTTGCCCCCCTCTTGGATGCGAACTCCCACCCGTACCTGATCCCCAACCCGAATCTCCGGCAGATCCGACTTCATCTGGGCAGCTTCAATGGAGCGGATGATCTCCTCAGCGTTGATGCGAACGTTCATGGCCTTCCCGCGCTACCGGCAGTTAACCATGGTAACAATCGTCGCTGTTTTTTGTACAGAGCTGGCCGAATAGACCTCAAGAGGCGGGAAACCGTGTTTACGCTTCCCCCATTTTTCCAATAGGCTAGACAAAGATAAAGCTTTTGTTACAAACGGGAGACTTTTGTGATCCTGCACACCGATGAGCCCAAGACAGGATCCCTGTCTACTCCCAAGCTTGCAGAGCAGCCTCTGCCCCAGAGCAAACCCCGCCCCAAGAGATTTCCCTTCGGCTGGATGCTCTTGGGCTTGCTGTTGGCCGGCCTAGGGGGCAGCGGTCTCCTGATCCAGCGTCAGCTGCAGCAGCAGAGGGCAGAACGGCTGGAAAGATTGACGGTACCGGTTCAAGTGGTGGATCTGACCCAACGCCTGCGGGTGAGCGGCCAGGTGCAGCCGCTCCGCCAGGTGAATGTCAGCCCTCGCGAGTCGGGTCGCCTGGCGGAACTGTTGGTGGATCAGGGAGATGAAGTGGTGGCAGGGCAGTTATTGGCCCGGATGGACTACGGCGATCTCGCCAGCGGCATTCGCCAAGCCCAAGCCCGCATTCAAGAGCTGCAAGCCCGTCTAGCGGAGCAACAGGCCGGAGAGCGCCCCCAGGTGATCGCGGCGGCCCAGGCCAGGGTGGATGCTGCCCGGTCGCAGGTGGACTTGGCTCAGAGGGAGTTAGAGCGCATCCAGGCCCTGGTGCAGGCGGGGGTGGTAGCCCGCAGCGAGCTGGATCAACGCTTGGCCCGCCTGGAACAAGCGCAAGCGGATTTACGAGCTGCTCAACAGGAGTTGGAGCGATTGCAACTGGGGAGCCGCCCGGAAACCCTACAGCAGATTCAAGCCCAAATTGCCCAGGCACAAGCCGAGCTGGCCCAACGGCAATCCCGGTTGGCTGACACCGAAGTCCGCGCCCCCTTTTCCGGTGTGGTGGTGCAGCGCTTTGCCGAGGTGGGATCCTTTGTAGCTCCCACAACAGCAACTTCCGATGCCACCGCAGCTTCTTCCAGTTCCATTTTGGCGCTGGCCCAGGGAATTGAGGTGCGGGCAGAAGTGCCAGAAGCCCAAATTGCCCAGGTGCGGGTGGGCCAGCCGGTGGAGATCCGCTCCCTGGCCTACCCCGACCGCGTAGTGCAGGGGCGGGTGAAGCGGATTGCGCCTGCTACCGTGGTGGTGCGGGAGGTAACCGTCTTTCGGGTCTTCGTTGAACCGGAGCCTGGGGCCGACTTTTTGCGCACCGGCATGACTGTTTCGGTGGATTTCATTGGGGATCCCCAGCCTCAGGCTCTGACGGTGCCCTCAGTGGCTATCCTCCGGGAGGAAAGCCAGGAAGGCGTGCTCCTGCTGGATCCCCAAACCCGGCGACCTGTATATCGCCGCGTGGAAACGGGCATTACCCAGGGTGGAGTTACCCAGATCCTCTCCGGTCTGCAGGCAGGGGATCGGGTCTTTACTGCCCTGCCTCCTGGGGTGAACCTAGAGACTTTGATTAAAAGAGCGGAGCAACAGCCATGAGCCTGGCAACGGCGGCCAAAATGGCCTGGCAAATGGTGCGACGACATCGCCTGCGCACCGGGCTGAGCATGCTCGGGATCCTCATCGGCAATGCGGCGGTGGTGGCCATTGCCGGATTTGGCTATGCTGCCCAAGAGATGGCAGTGGATCAATTTCGCTCTCTGGGCACCAACTTGCTGATCGTCTTTTCGGCCAACTTGGGCCTAGCTGATGCCGGCAACATCCGCCCCCTCACCTTGGAGGATGTACGGGCTATTGCGGCGGAAGTGCCTGCCGTGTCAGCAGCTGTCCCCAGCCTGGGCACCAATGTGCGCGCGGTGCGAGGTGGAGTGGATCGCCGCTATGAGGCCACCGGCACTTGGCCGGAGTACTTGTCGGTGTTGAACCTGGAGATCGAGGCAGGCCGCTTTCTCTTGCCCTCCGACATCGAGGAACAGCGCCCGGTGGTGGTGCTGGGCAGCGATGCCGCCAGCCAGTTGTTCGGCCTGGACCCTGCCGCTGCCATTGGGGAGACCGTCCTGCTGAACAATTTGCCTTTCGAGGTAATCGGCACTTTGCGCTCGAAGCCGACGGTGTTTGGCAACAGCGATGCCGGAGTGTTTCTGCCGGTGGATGTGGTGGCCAATCAGTTGGTCGGGCGACGCTCCCCCTACGGCACAGAGCTGACGGCGATTTTCGTCTCGGCCCGCTCTGAAGCCGATCTGCCCGCTGCCGAGTTCCAAATCCGCAACCTGCTGCGCCAGCGGCACCAATTGGTGGGAGAAGATGACTTCATCATCCGCAACCAAAAGGTGCTCCTGGATGGGTCGGCCAGGATTTTGAGCCTGTTGCGGGTGCTGCTGACGGGCACGGCGGCCCTCTCCCTGCTGGTGGGAGGGGTGGGGATCATGAATGTGATGCTTATCTCGGTTGCGGAACGCACCCATGAAATCGGGCTGCGCAAGGCGATTGGGGCGGATAGCCGGCAGATTTTGCAGCAGTTTGCCGCCGAAGCGATTTTCATTGCCGTGACCGGGGGGGTGCTCGGGATCCTCCTCAGCAGCGGCCTGCTGGTGGCGGTGCAGGTGTTCACCCCCTTGGCCACCCAAGTCGATGGGGTGGCAGTGGGAGTGGCGTTCTCCCTGTCCACTGGGATTGGGCTAGTCTTTGGCATTTTCCCGGCCCGCAAAGCGGCGCAACTGGATCCCATTGAGGCCCTGCGGGCCTAGAGATCGTATCCAAACAGGCGGGGATCCGCCGGCTGCCAATTGAGATCCGCCAAGCCGTACTCCGCCCAGCGGCGATCCACCAGGCGGGCTACTTCTGGATCCGGAGTGAGGGGATCCCGCCAGGGAGCATCGGTTTCTGGGGGAATTTTGGTGGTGGCATCAATGCCCATCTTGCCCCCCAGACCCCGTTTTTCGGTGGCAAAGTCCAAGGTGTCAAAGGGGTTGTCCGCCAGAATAAACACATCCCGCTGCGGATCCACCCGCGAGCACAGGCACCAGAGCACCTGCCGTGGATCCCGCACATTGATATCCTTGTCCACCACGATCACAAACTTGGTGTAGCTAAATTGGGGCAGGGCGCTCCAAAAAGCCAAAGCCGCCCGCCGCGCCTGGCCAGGGTAGGCCTTGTCGATGGAGAGGATGGCTGCTTTGTAGCCCAGCGCCTCCATCGGCAAAAAGAAATCTACAATCTCCGGCACCTGCTGCCTGAGGATGGGGGTGTAGATGCGGTTCAGGGCCAGCGCCATCATGTCGTTTTCTTTGGGGGGCTTGCCGCTGAAGGTGGTGAGATAGATGGGATCCCGGCGGTGGGTCAGGCAGTGGAAGCGAATCAGAGGAGCCTGCTCGTTGCGGGGGCCGTAGTAGCCGATGTGATCTCCGGCAGGCCCATCGGGGGCCACTTCCCCAGGGGTGATGCTGCCTTCCAGAACGATCTCAGCATGGGCCGGCACCTGCAGATCCACCGTTTTGCACTGGGCCAGGTGCAACCCTTCTCCGGCATAGAGACCGGCAAACAGCCACTCCGACAGATCCACCGGCAGGGGTGTGGCCGCCGCCAGAATCACCACCGGATCCACCCCCACCGCCACCGCCACCTCCAACTTTTGGCCCAGGGCCGCCGCTTTGCGCAGATGCCGAGTCGCCCCCCGCACCGACAGCCATTGCACCGTCATGGTGTTGCGGCTTTGCAACTGCAGGCGGTACACCCCCACGTTGGGGATCCCGTTTTCCGGGTCTTTGGTGACCATCAGGCCCAAGGTCAGCACCCGTCCGGCATCGCCGGGGTAGACCCGCAACAGGGGCAATTGGGTGAGATCCACTTCCTCTCCCCGCAGCACCACCTGCTGACAGGGAGGGATCAGATCCCGGCTGGGTTTAGCTTTGAGTACGCTAAACAGAGCTTGTCCCAACTCCACCGCCTGGGCAAAGGTTTTGGGGGGCCGTGGCTGGTAGAGCAAGGCCAATTTTTTCCCCAAGGTCTCCAGCTCCTGCGGCTGCTCCATCCCCATCGCCCAGCAGATGCGCTCCACCGTGCCCAAAACATTGATCAACAGCGGCATACGGGATCCCTTCACCCGCTCAAACAGCAGCGCCGGCCCCCCGCAGGCCAAGAGGCGATCGGCAATCTCGGCAATTTCCAGATCCGGATCCACTTCTGCCGAAATGCGGCGGAGCTGACCACGGGATTCCAGCAGAGCAATAAAACGGCGTAGATCTCTGGGCATGAAAGGGAACCTAAGGGCTTACTTGTCGCGATTGAGGGCTAACCCGCTCATGAAGGGCTTCTGCAGCGCAATAAACACCAGCAGCGGCGGGATACTGGCGATGATCGCCCCCAGCATCATGGGGCCATAGGAGGCCGAGCTATCCAGATTGAGCAGGGATTGCAGCCCCACCTGCACCACTTGTCGCTCTCGGCCTTGCACGATCAAGCGGGGCCACAGGTACATATTCCAAGCGTAAACGAAGTGAATCACCGCCTGCGCCCCGATGGCGTTCCAGCTCAAGGGGATCAGCACCTGGGTGAGAAATTGCAGCGGGTTGGCCCCGTCCAGTTGGGCCGCCTCCGCCAGCTCGCGGGGAATGTTGGAAAAATGCTGGCGAAACAAAAACGTGGCCGTGGCGCTGGCCAGAAAGGGCACGATTAAAGCGTAGTAGGTGGATCCCCAGCCCAAGTTGGTGACCAACCGCAGCAGGGCAATGATCAAGATTTCTGTGGGCATCATCAGCGTGATCAGCACAAAGCCAAAGGCCAGCCCTTTGCCGGGAAAGCGGAAGTACACAAAGGCCAGCCCGGCTAGCAGCGACAAAATCGTCTTGCCCACGGTGATCGCCACCGCCACGATGGTGCTGTTGACCATGTAGTGGCCCAAGTGCCGCGCCACCATCACCTGATGCCAGTTGAAGGCAAAAGAGGAGCCAAAGGTCAATTGATAGCGGAACACCTCGGCATTGTTCTGGGTGCTCACGAGCAGGGCGTACAACACCGGAAATCCCAGAACCAAGCAGGCCAGCACCAGGCCCAAATGCACATACCAACGCTCCGGGATCCAGCGCCGCCAACGCCAGGGAGAAGGCTCCACCCGAGTTGAACTGGGCTGGGCTACTTGAGATCGGGGATCCTGCAACAGTTGGGCCATGGCACCTCCGGACAGCAAACGCTGATGAGCAGATGGAGTTTCTGGGTCGATCTTCGGCTTCTCTTGAGAGGATAATCCGCCAGAGTTAAGGGCAACCTAAGGAAGACCGGTCGCGTTAGCGGTGCAAGCACCTCTGCCCAGACTTGCGAGTGCTTTCACCGGCGATGGGGAAACGGGTAGAGTAGAACAGCAGTATCTGGATAACCCAAGAGAGGATCCCATGACTCGAGGCTTTGGCCCCTTCGGCAAAATCCAAGAAGCGCTCAAGAAAGCCCAAGAGGTGCGCGATGGCGCCCAAAGGCTGCAAAAAGAGCTGGAAGAGATGGAGATCGTCGGCGAAGCCGGCAATGGGCTGGTGAAAGTGACGGTCAACGGCAACCAAGAACCTCTCAAAGTCTCTCTGGATCCCCAAGTGCTCCAGGAGTCGGTGGATGTGGTAGAAGACTTGCTCCTGACAGCAATGGTGAACGCCTACACCCAATCTGCCGAGACGATGCGCAAACGCATGGAAGAGCTGACCGGAAACATCAGTCTGCCGGGGTTGGGACTGGGTTGAGCCCCACTTGCTTAACCTCGCTTGCTTAACTCTGTATGTACACTCGCCCCTTGGCTCGCCTCATCGAAGAGCTGCAACGGCTGCCCGGCATTGGCTCCAAAACCGCTCAGCGCCTAGCTCTCCACTTGATCAACCGGCCTGCCGGCGAGATCGAGGCCCTGGCCAAAGCCCTGCTGGAAGCCAAGCAGACGGTTCGGCACTGTTCCATCTGCTTCAACTGGTCAGCGGAGGATCCCTGTGAGATTTGCCGTTCGCCACAGCGGGATCCCTCGCTGTGGTGCGTGGTGGCCGATGTCAAAGATTTGATTGCGATGGAACGCACCCGCGAGTTCAAGGGGCTTTACCACGTTTTGGGTGGCCTCATCTCCCCCATGAACGGGATCGGGGTCGATCAACTGCACATCCGCGAGCTGGTGGCTCGGGTGGCACGGGAAAAACCGCAGGAGCTGATCTTTGCCATCAGCCCCAGCGTAGAGGGGGAAGTAACCATGCACGTGGTCAAGGATTACCTGAAGCCGGTTGCCCCCACCTTGCGCATGACCCGCCTGGCCTTCGGCCTGCCCATGGGATCCGAGCTGGAATATGCCGACGAGGTTACCCTGGCCCGTGCCTTGGAAGCGCGGCAGGAGTTGTGAGCCGCTCAGCCCCTCAATCGCAGCCGGTTACCCCCTCCGCGCAGTAGGTGCTCCACCAGGGGTTGAAGTTGGCAGGATCCTCCGGCAGAGTGCTGATATTCAGAAGTTCCTGGAAGCTGCTGTTGCGGCCTCCGTAGCGCAGGTGCATATGCACCGGATCCCCGTGGGGTGCCCGCAGAATCACATAGGTGAAGGTCTCGCAACTGGCGTCTGCTCCAGGCCGCAACTGAAACAGATCCCAGATGGAACTGAGGGAACGATCGGGGTAGTAGAAGGGATCCGGCGCAGCCCCCCGATAGGCGTAGCGACAATTTTCCGCCAGGGGCTTTTTCCCCTCCAGATCGGCGTAGAAGGAGAAGAACTCCATCTTCTCGAACTTCACCCGCTTCGGATTGCGCGGATCGTTGGCAGATTGTTCCAGGGACGTATCCAGAGTGAAAACACCATCAATTCCCAGGTAGGGCACTTTATAGGCGTTGGGGGACACAATCTGCAACTCCAAGGCTGCCGCAGCCGCTCCAAAACCCAGGAGACTCAAGCTGCCGATCAGCCAGGTTAGGGCCGTTGAAGAACCAATTTGGCGAGAGAGCATAAAACTTTGTTGTGCCTGTGTTGTGCAGTAAACTGCAGAGCAGTTTAGGGGAAGCTTTGAGCTCGTACCATCCCACTGGGGGGCATCTGGCGAGAAATTCGCCGACTGCAGGTGCAGCTCTGAGGAACGGGATCCCATCTGGATCCCAACAAGGCAGTAAAATTGAGGTCAGGCTCACCGTAGAGGGGCCAGGTTTGCTGCCAGAGCCTGATATCTGGAAACTGATTTTGAAAGCGAGGAAAACCCCGTGGAGCTAGCTGAGATTGAGGAGTTGATGAACAAAGCTGTGCAAGCCACACAGCGCTCCTTTAATACGGTGCGCACCGGGCGGGCCAATTCCAGCCTGCTGGATCGCATTCAGGTGGAGTACTACGGCGTGCCCACTCCCCTCAAGGCCCTGGCCAGCCTCACCACGCCAGACTCCAGCACTCTCTTGATCCAGCCTTTTGATCCCTCGACCCTGGCGGCCATTGAGCGGGCCATTGTTGCCTCTGACCTGGGTCTAACCCCCAGCAACGACGGCAAGGTGGTGCGGCTCACCATTCCCCCCCTGACGGAAGAGCGCCGCAAAGAGCTGAGCAAACAGGTGGCCAAGCTAGCCGAAGAGGGGCGAGTCTCAATCCGCAACATCCGGCGGGATGGCATTGACTCGGTGCGCAAGCGAGAGAAAAATGGCGAGCTGTCTGAAGATGAGTCCAAAAGCTTGCAGGATGCCATCCAGAAACTAACTGACCGCTACATTAAGAAGATCGATGAGCTGCTGGCAGAAAAAGAAAAGGAGCTGACGACCCTGTGAAGGCTCCTTGCTGGCATCCTCCCCACTCTACTGGATTGCTTCTGCGCAGCGGTAGGACGGGGTTATGACCCAATTTTTTGATAAAAACCCGGACACCCGTCCTGAAACTTAGCTTCGAGGTTTTCACTTGCCCCTCGGAGTTGAGCAGCCCTTCATTTCTTCTTGTCCGATTCCAACAAGAGGGATCCTGGCTTGGGCCAGGATGGAAGAGCGGAATACGACAAACCTTGCCGCAATGGATCTGGTCCTGTGCCATCAATCGGCGGATTTCGACACCCTGGGGGCGGCGGTGGGAGCGGCCCGCCTGTATCCGGGTGCCCGCATTGCCTTGACCGGGGGATCCCTGCCGGGGGTGCAGGAGTTTTTGGCCTTGTACCGAGATGAATTTCCCCTCATCGAGCTGCGCTCTGTGGATCCGGGACAGGTGCAGCGGTGGATTGTGGTGGACTGTCACGATCCGGATCGCTTGGGCAAAGCTGCCGCTTGGTTGAGCGTCCCCGGCGCGCAGATTGAGATTTTCGACCATCACCCCAGTCCACTGGATAACTTTTGGCCGCAGCAGCAGGTCAACAGCCATATCGAGGCCGTGGGGGCCACCTGTACCTTGCTGGTGGAGCGGCTGCAGGCTGCTGGGATCCCTCTCAGCCCTTTTGAGCGGCTGGCGCTGGCTTTGGGCATTCACATGGATACGGGATCCCTGACCTTCCCGGAGACCACCGCCCGCGATGCTGCTGCCCTGAGCTGGCTGTTGCAGCAGGGGGTGAACCTGGTCTTGTTGCGGCGCTTTTTGGGGGATGGCCTCACCCCAGAGATGCGCGAGCTGCTCAGCCAGGGGCTGGCCCAGATGCAGGTGCAGCAGGTGGGGGAGTATCGCCTGGGAGAATGGCTGCTGGAGCTGCCGGAGTTTGTGCCCGGCTTGGCCGGCCTGGTGATGCGGCTGATGGATCTGACGGGAGTGGATGTGCTGCTCTTGGTGGCGCGGCAGGGGGAGCGGCTCAGCCTGATCGGGCGGGCGCGGCAGGAGTTTGCCCAGTTGGGCAGGGTGATGGCCCTCTACGGCGGCGGTGGACACGATTGTGCTGCAGCAGCCACGTTAAAAGCCAGCCCAGAGCAGCCTTTGCCCGACCCGGCCCAAGTCATGGCGGCCCTCAGGCAGGCTGTCCAAGAGCGGATCCCGCCCCCGGTGACGGCCAAAGATTTGATGTCGGCTCCGGTGCGCACCATCCGACCGGAGATCACCATCGACGAGGCCCAGCGGGTGCTGCTGCGCTACGGCCATTCCGGCCTGGTGGTGGTGGACGCTCAAGGTCGCCTGGTGGGGGTGATCTCGCGGCGGGATATCGATATCGCCCTGCATCACGGGTTTGGCCATGCCCCCGTCAAGGGCTACATGACCACCGACGTGAAAACCCTCTCCCCCGACACCCCCTTGGCGGAGATTCAGCGGTTGATGGTGCAGTGGGATATTGGCCGCCTGCCGGTTCTCCAGGATGGACAGTTGGTGGGCATTGTAACTCGCACCGATGTGTTGCGGCACCTACACGAGTTGCCGGCCCTCTCACCGCAGTTGGCTTTGCCCACCCTTTCCTGCCCTTTGGATCTCACCTTCGCCGCTCTTTCGGAGCGGCATCGACAGTTGCTGGAGCAGGCCGCCCGCCTCGCCGATGAAAAGGGCCTGAGGTTGTATCTGGTAGGGGGAACGGTGCGGGATCTGCTGCTGCATCGGTGGGGACGGCAGCCCTCACCCAACCTGGAGCGGCTGGATCTGGACTTGGTGGTGGATGGGCCCTACTCTCCGGCCCTGGATGGGATCGATCCCCCGGGCTGGGGCTTGATTTTGGGACAAGCGCTCAAACAGCACTTCCCAGAAGCGCGGCTGGAGATCCACGGCAAATTCCAAACGGCGGCCTTGATCTGGCCAGGAGGCTTTTGTGTGGATATCGCCAGCGCCCGCACGGAGTTTTATCCCTACCCGGCCTCTCCCCCCGAAGTGGCCATGGGATCCATTCAGCAAGACCTCTATCGGCGGGATTTTTCCATCAACGCCTTGGCCTTGCGCCTCAACGGCCCCCAGCGAGGACAGGTGCTGGATTTTTTCGGCGGACAAGCAGATCTGCAACAGGGGATCATCCGGGCATTGCACCCCAACAGCTTCATCGAGGATCCCACCCGCATTTATCGGGCGGTGCGCTTTGCGGTGCGCTTGGGCTTCGCCCTGGACTCGACCACAGAAAAATGGATCCGCGCTGCCGTGGCCAGTGGTCTGCACGATGCCGTCGGCGGGGATCGCCTCAAGCAGGAGCTGGCCTACATTCTCGGATCCCGCGATTGGCCCCAAGCCTTTGAGCGGCTGGCAGAATGGGGGGCTTTGCGCTGTATTCACCCCGACCTGGAGTGGGATCCCTCCCTGTGCCGGCGGTTGCAACGGGTGGGCCGCTGGGCTTATCACTTTCGCCGCCGCTATCCTGAGCTGGGATCCCAGGAGATCTGGCAACTGCGCCTAGAGGCTCTCCTCCTCACGCTGCCCCAAGCCCCCCAGGTGGCCAGCCAACTCCACCTCACCCAAGCAGGCATCGAACGCCTCAGCCATTCCTCCTATTACCAAACCCTGTTGGCCCAATTGGATCCCGGCACCCTCTCTCCGGCCCAGGTGGTGCAACTGCTGCAGGGGCTGCGGATCCCGGCGGTGATTTTGTTGGCTGGGATCGCCCCCAAGCCGGCCCGGCGGCTGATCTGGCGCTATTTGCAGGAGTGGTACTGGGTAAAGCCGCTGCTCAACGGCCACGATCTGCGTCGTCTGGGTTATAAGCCAGGTCGCCCCTTCCAAGCCATTTTGGAGCAACTGCGTTGCCTCACCCTGAACGGCGAACTCACCACCCCGGCAGAAGCTGAAGCCTGGCTACAAGAACACTTCCCCCTGCCGCAAGCTCAATACCGAGGAAGAAAGTAGAAGGGCAAATCAGTCGAAATAGAAGAGAGTGACCAACTTGTGTTGTTCCTCAGCATGCTTGCAGGCATCCAGCAGCGTGACGCTGTCGTGGAAGACAAAGCAGATCAACTGCTGGCACTTGCTGATGATCTCCAGGTTGCACAGGCGGCTGGCCTCCGCCAAGGGAAGATGGTCGTTTTCCGGATGCTCCACCAGATGCAGCACCTGCTCCAGGCTGGCCCGCGACTCTGCCGGCTGTCGCTCCAAACTCTGCGGCAAGATCACCGTCAAGGACTTCATGTCCGCCCGCATCGCCCCCCGAATGACGGCCAAGTTGGTGCCAATGGCCCCAGAGGTGAGGATCTGATTGCCGGTAAGGGCCAGGGCATAACTGAGGGTCTCGATCAAATACTGATGGGTAATGGGCACATGACGACTGCCCAGGATGGCCACTCGCTTCGGCCCAACTTGCTGAATGGCGGCCAACTCCTGCAAAAACGTATCAACGCTGGTGGGGACATCAATAGACTGGGTCAACGGGATCCCTCGGCAGATTCTCTAGATCTTGGCTAGGCTATGCTATCTCAAATTTCCGCTTTGGGATCCGGCCAAGTTGACGCTCTACAACTTCAGCTCCGCACTTTTGGTGAAGTGCTAAGGCTGTCTGCAGCAAGCTGGGCTTGGCTTTGCGCAGAAGATCCCGCCTGAATGTGGATGGTGTAGCTCATGCTGCTGTGAACGCCCCTGCCCAGCCAATGGCCGTAAATGGGGGCAGCATCTCTGGGATAAGCGCTGGCCGCCAAAGCCACATGACCATCGGCCACGGCCAACCCCTGGGTGGGATCAAAGCCCCGCCAACCGGCCCCCGGCAAGTACACCTCCGCCCAAGCGTGCAAATGACGGCGCACAGGCTCTGGGGGTTCTCCACCCCTGCTCTCCCCCGAAGGCTGCGAGGGGCTGACCTGGTAGCCACTGACAAAGCGCGCGGCCAAGCCTACCGTACGGCAGACCTCCATGAACACCAGGGCCAAATCGCGGCAGGCTCCGGTTTTGCGATGCCAGGTCAAGCCGGCAGGCCAGGGATCCCCCTTTTCCCGCAAGATGTGGCGGCATTCTGAATAGATGCGCTGGTTCAGCGCCGGCAGAAAAGCTGTCGTTTCCCCCTGCACGTGATCCCATAGCTCCCAGGCCAAGGCCTGGATGCCGGGATCCGCCTGAGCCGTCAGATAAGGCTGTAATTGGGCTGCCAGCGTGCTGGGATAGTCGATGGGGAGATGGGTGGCCCAATCGCAGAGCAGGTAGTCGAAGGGATTCTGCCGCAGGGTGAGCACCGTGGCCTGAGTTTGGATGCGCAAGTGCTCGGTGGGATCCCCAAACCAGAGCCGAACCGCCGCGTTGCCCTCCAGGTCCACCAGCGCCGATTGGCCCACCGGCTGCGGATCCACCTGCAACTCAAAAGCCAGGAGAGTTTGGATCCCGTCGCAGCGCGGTCGCAATCGCACCGTGTGGGGCTCCAGTTGGACTGGACGACTGTAGCGATATTCGATGAGATGGCGGATCTGAATTTGCACAGGCCAAATGACGGGCAAGAGGTTTCACCACAGGCAGCCGAGCCTTGAGATCAGGTAACCCAAACTGCTCTCGAATCAAAGCCAGGAGGTAGCTGTATCCTCTGCCGGGGAGCTTTGAAACTTTATCTGAGTTTGAGATCTCCGAGAGCTCTGCCCTACCTCCCCAATCATCGAAACCTTCAGCTTAGAGCGAATATACTCCCCGGCCCGTACAGGAGCATAGCGAGGGGGGTTTGCTGCATTCTGGCATGTGGGCAGGCATTCAATCCAAGCCCCAGCCTGCTCAAGGAAAGAAACTGGAGACATAGCCGACATAGAGACAGGTGCTCAGAACAGCTCCTACCCTACAAAGAGAACTTGCCCCAAGACTGTGTGGGCGGATACCCCCTCAAAGCCAGCGCCAGCTCAACCCCATATCCAAACTAGGGATATTCTTGCTTGGCCTGTTGCCAGAGGACTTCCAGCTCCTGGAAACTGCGTCCTTTCAGAAGGGAGCTTATGCCATCGCCGGGCAGGGATCCCGCTGGTTCCTGAGCCAGCTCTTCCATGCGCAAAAAACGGCGAGCAAAGCGCAGGTTGGTTTGGGTTAGAGCTTGGGCAGCATCCAAACCATACCAACGGCCCAAGTTGACCAGGGCAAAAAGCAGATCCCCCAGTTCGGCTTCCTGCCGAGTTGGATCGGGGGGATCCCTCTCCAATTCTCGACGCAGCTCGGCTTCTTCCTCGCGGATCTTGGCCCAGATCCCCTCCACCGTTGGCCACTCAAACCCTGCCCCCACCACTTTGCAGGAAATTTTCAGGGCAGCCATTAGGGGAGGCAAACTTTGGGCATAGTGCAGCAGTTTTTGGCCAAGGCTTTGATCCGGTCGCTCCCCTTGCTTGATCTGTTCCCAAGAGCGGTGCAACTCCGGAAGGTCTGCCGGCACAGCATCCCCAAACACATGGGGGTGACGGCGGATGAGCTTATCGGCAATTCCCGCAGCCACAGCTTCCAGATCAAAGTGGTTCTGCTCGGCAAAGATCTGAGACTGCAACACCACCTGCAACAACAAATCCCCCAGCTCTTCGGCAATTGCTGCCGGATCCCCGGCTCGAATGGCAGCTACCGTCTCATACGCTTCTTCAAGAATGTAGGGGGTAAGAGACTCTGGAGTTTGGGCCCGATCCCAAGGACACCCGTCGGGAGCGCGCAACCGAGCAACAATAGCCGCCAAACGACTCATGTGTGAGCTAGAGGCGGAACGCTCCAGATAAAGGTGGGCAAAATGGCCCGTCGCTTGAGGATCCCAGCTTTGGAGCGTCAATGGGCCGGCCACCACCTCCAAGTCTTCTGTTAGCAACGTAACAGACTGGACAGGAGAACAGATCTGTTGCAAAACACTGCGCAGCTTCGCCAGATCCTGGCCCCCACAGCTTTTCAGCAGCAGGGATCCCTGCTCAGCAGCGAACCACCGAGCCAGAGCCTGTTGCCAGTTGGGCTGAAGACTATCCAGCGTTTGCAGCATGATCAAAAGGGTAGGCGCGGCCCAAATCCAAAAGGCGGCTGAGCTGCTCCAGATCGATGAAACTCAACTCCAAAAGGATCATCAGCAACGGCCCTTGCTGGCGATGCTGCAGCTTCTTGGCCAGGCTCAGTTGAGAACGGTCGATGATGCCCGTTTGCAAGAGATATTCCTCAAGGGCTGGGGGGGGAATGGGATCTAGCATGGTCGTTTCGCAGCGCTGAAGTAAGGACGACTATGAAAACTGAGAAGATAGCAAACCAATGTAACTATTCTTAACACTTCTACAGAATTTCGGCAAAGATCTGGCTGGTGCGTAGGCCGAAGGCGAGCTTGCTAAGCGCTGCGCCCACAGCTCCAGGACAAGAGAACCCCTAAATTGCCTCGGCAAATGAGGTTTCCGTATCCAAGGACACAAAAAATGGGTACCAAGAGTTCATGGTATGGTAGCAAATTGGCGATCAGTTGGCAGCACCCCGAAAGGCCGACTGCTTTTTCTTTGTGGGAAAAACCAACTCACCTTGCAAGATGTTACCTTTTTATCTCGTTGAATCCTCGTGCTTGATAAAAATCTTACAACAATTCTTCGGGGATCCAATCTGTTCGGCTCCTCTGGGATCTGCCCTAATGCTGTCATCCTGCTCGGGTTCGGTTTTGGGCATACATCGTCCTACGTTCAGCTAAGCTAGAGACACTTGCCACATGGACTCCCGTTATGTCTGAAGCCCAGGGTTTACTGCCAGTGGGGGCAACGGTTCAAGTGGTGGAGATGCCTCCTTACCTAAAAACGGCTGACCCAATGCCGATGTTGCGCCCGGCCCATTTGATCCGCTTGCACGAACAAGGGGTGATCCTGCAGCGGCGGCTGTTGGGCACCTACAGTGTGCAGTTTGCCAATGGCATCTTTCTCATAGACGGAAAATATCTCGCGCCGGTGGGATCCCTGTCCTGACACGCCCATTTCTCCTCCGAGCCAGCTGGATGGGTTTGCCGGCCTTTAGATTTGGGAGCTGGCAGCTTTCTGCAGAAGCGAGCCTTCAACTGGCCGGCGGACTTTCGCGATAGCCTGAACCGCGGCTAGCCGCTTCTGACGCTTCAGCGAGCTCAGCTAGAAATCGCAGGAGCCCCGCACTGTACCCGTAGGGTCAGTGTCGGGAGGAATGCGGAAGTTACGATAGAACCATGACCCAAGTCCTGACCGTCTCCTGCAAGCTCAAGGTGTCCCAGTCGCAAGCCGCAAAGTTGGATGCGACAATGGATGCCTTTGTGCAGGCGTTGAACTGGGTCAACCAAAACACACCAGAAAAAGTAGTCAACGCAGTCAAACTCCAGTCCCTTTGCTATTACCAGATTCGCGCTCGGTTTGGCTTGTCCAGTAATCTGGCCCAGCAGGTCTGCAGACGGCTGGCCGGTGCCCGTAAAGTTGCCCGACAGAAAAACCGTCCGGTCAAAGCGTTCAAGAGAGGCTTTGCGACCTACGATGCCCGTATCTTTTCGTTCCGCGAGAAAGACTGGACGGTGTCGCTGACCACGGTTGGGGGTCGAGAGCGCTTTGGGCTGGCGATTGGCCGCTACCAGAGAGAACGGCTGGCGGGCTCCAATCCCAAATCTGCCACTCTGGTCAAGCGTAAAGACGGCTCCTACTCCATTCAGATCTGTGTGGAAACGGAACCGTGCCCACCGCAACGCACGGGTAGAGTGCTGGGGGTGGACTTGGGAAGGACAGATATTGCCCATACGTCAGAGGGGGACAACTGGAATGGACAGCAGTTGAACCGAATCCGAGACCACTACTCCCGGTTGAGGGCGGTACTCCAACGCAAAGCCAGTAAGGGCACACGCAGTTCGCGGCGCAGATGCCGTCAACTGTTGCAACGGCTGTCTGGCAAGGAGAGACGCTTTCAAGTGTGGGTCAATCATCGCATCTCCAAAGCTATTGTCTCTAGGGCAAAGGCGACAAATAGCGCTCTTGCTCTGGAAGACTTGACAGGGATTCGGGAAAGGGTCAATCAACAGCCACGCAGCAAGACAGAGCGTAGGCGGGCAAATAGTTGGGCGTTTTATCAACTCCGTCAATTTTTGGAGTACAAGGCTCTGCGTGCAGGGGTTTCTCTGGTTCTTGTGCCGCCTGCCTACACGTCGCAGACCTGCCACCGGTGTTTGCACATCCATCCCGATCCTGCGCAATCCTATCGCAGTGGAAAGAAGTTTAAGTGTGGACACTGTGGATGGGAAGGGGATGCGGATTTGAATGGTGCGAATGTGATTGCGCTTTTGGGGGCTGCTGTAAACCAGCCTAGAGGTTCGTGGTTGGCTTGCCAACTGCAGGGCTACCGAAAGCCCGCCCTGTACTGCGAAGCAGTCAGGGTCGGGTAGTTTACGTTAACTCATGTTAATTTGGGGGCGTCTTCCTCTTTCTTCCCGCGGTCTCTATGAGCATTCAACTTCCTCGCTGGCTAGAACTGGCCTTGCCTTTCTTTCATCCTGTGCTGATGATTTTGGCATTTGCGCTGGCCCTGTATGCCCTTTACCTGGGTCTGCAAGCGCGACGGGTGCGCACTGCCTCGGCAGAAGAACGCAAGGAGCTGATCAAAGGGAAGTTTGGTCAGCGGCATTTCCTCGCCGGATCCCTGTTCTTGGTGTTGATGGTGTTCGGGGCGCTGGGCGGCATGGGGGTTACCTACCTGAACAATGGCAAGCTGTTTGTTGGGCCTCACCTGCTGGCTGGGTTGGGCATTGTGGCCTTGGTGGCCAGCTCTGCGGCTCTAGCACCGCTGATGAAAGACGGGCAAAAGGTCTGGGCGCGTAATGTGCATGTCCTATTAAACGTGGTGATCCTGGCGATCTTGGGTTGGCAGGCGGTGACCGGCTTTCAGATTGTGCAGCGCATCGTCAACCAAATGCTGACCACACCCCAGGTGGCTTAATCTCCCCGAAAGACCCATGCAACCCTGAACAGGGCTGAGCTTTGGGAGGACTTTGTCCCGCTGGTGCGAGCCGAGAAGTCCGTCGACCCAAAGACTTCGGCCTCCCCTTTTCGGAACCCAGAGCTTCATCATGTCAGAATGGCAGAGCAGGCGCTGCACCCTTCGGCTGTAGAGGGGCGCAGTCTTGTTGCCGATACCCAGTTAACGCAACGGTTCTCCCTATGTCGGTTAGCCCTCTTCCCAGTTGGGTCAAGCGTTCCATCGGCAAAGCCAGCGAGACTTCAGCGGTGCAGCAGGTGATCAAGCAGCGGGGCCTGCACACCATTTGTGAGGAGGGGCGCTGTCCAAATCGAGCCGAGTGCTACAGCCAAAAAACCGCTACATTTCTGCTGATGGGAGGGATCTGTACCCGCGCCTGCTCTTTTTGCCAGGTGGCCAGTGGACGGCCCGCACCGTTGGATCCCACAGAGCCGGAGAAAGTGGCCGAGGCGGTTGAGCTGCTGGGGCTCAGCTATGTGGTACTCACCTCGGTGGCCCGCGACGATCTGCCCGACCAGGGATCCGGTCGCTTTGTGGAGGTCATCGAGGCAATTCGGCGGCGCTGCCCCGGCACCCAGATCGAGGTGCTCACCCCCGACTTTCGCGGGGATCGCGAGTGCATTGCCCGTGTGGTGGCTGCCCAGCCTGTTTGCTACAACCACAACATCGAAACGGTGCGACGCCTCTCCCAGGCAGTACGGCGCAGCTCCGGCTACGACTTGTCCTTGCGGGTTTTGCGAACGGTCAAGGAGCTGAATCCTGGATTACCCACCAAGTCTGGGCTGATGCTGGGGCATGGGGAGACCCGCGCAGAAGTGCTGGAAACTTTCCGGGATCTGCTGGCGGTGGGATGCGATCGTCTGACTCTGGGGCAATACCTACAACCTTCCTTGGCCCATCGCCCTGTGGAACGCTACTGGACTCCGGAAGAGTTTGCCGAGCTGGGCCAGATAGCCCGCCAGATGGGGTTTCGCCAGGTGCGCTCAGGGCCATTGGTGCGCAGCTCCTACCACGCTGCCGAAATGGTTGAGAACTAGGCCAGGGAGCTTGGCAGAGAGGCTGTGCAGTCTGTCATAGCCAACCTTTCCCGTCCGATCAAGGCACGAAGGCCCGCTTCCAGGCCAAACGCTTGTGCTGCAAACTGGCTGAGCACCTGCGGCGCCAGGGATCCCAGGCGATACAGGCTGACCCCCGCCACCAGACCCGGCAAGAGGCCGTTGCCCCAGCCTCCCCACAGCCAGGAACTTACTCCTTCTGCTAGCAGCAGCAAAGCCCCATTGAGCAGCAGCGGTCGCCACAGCCCCTCGCGAAAGGAGACCAGCCCCCTCCACAAGGCCGTCCGGGGTAGGTGAAGCCGCACTCCCAAGCCCAACAGCCAAAGGCCATCCAGCAGTGGGGCCAACAGCAAATCCAACCCCAGCGGAGCCAAGCCCACCACAATCCCCTTGCCGAGGGCGACAGCTTGGCCCCATTGCTCCACAAAGCGGGCATGATGCTGCCACTGTTTTTCCAAAATCTGAGCCTGAACCCGATCCAGCCGCTTCAACACATTCAAAGCCAGGAGGGATCCCGCCTCGGTTTGCAAAATCTGCAGAATTCGCCCCCGCAAGGCTTCAATTTGGGGTGCAGGCCGTTCCCATTCCAAAGTAATGCGGCCATCCGGCCAGTGGGTGCGGACTTTCAGAGGTTTTGGGCAAGCGGCCACGGTCAAAATCTCCTGCGGCGATACCCAGCCTAGGTGGCGGCTGATCTGGGCACAAATGGCCTGCAACTCCGCTTCGGAGTAGAGATCGCATTTGTTCAACACCAGCAGGATGGGCTTGTATAGAGTGCGCAGCTCCGAGAGAGCTTGGTATTCCAACTGGGTCAGGTCGGTGGCGATGACAAACACGATCAAATCCGCCGAGCGGGCCACATCCCAGGCCAACTGTTCGCGGGCTTCTCCTTCCACTTCGTTCAAACCCGGAGTATCCACCAGCCTCACCCGCCAAGGGATCCCTGGCTCCGGCTGCCACAGCAGGGATTGGGGCTGCTGAGTGACCCCATTGAGGGGGCCCACCTTCAATCGCTCCTCGCCGGTTAGGGCGTTCAGGACGGCCGACTTGCCACGGTTGACCAGCCCAAACACCGCAATGGAAAACAGCCGCGCGGTGAGGCGCTTGCGCAAAGTGGATAGAGCCCTGAACTCCGGTTGTAAATCCCGACGGCTGGCCAGAGATTGCCAATGATCCCAGCACCTTTGCAAAACGGTTTCGGCTTGGGTCAAGGGAGTGGTCATAGACAGGGGCAATGGACTAACCCTCACTCTAGAGGGAATTGCCCCTCAGGGCTAGCCGTTTCTCCCCCCCAGCGTGGGGAATCCAAACCCCACAAAATAGGGCATGATCACCCTAGGGTTCCGCCGACTTTCCTATGTTGTACCGCCTTCCCCAATCTCTGAAATGGCTTCGTGTGGGTGGATCCCATCGTTCTAAGCAAGAGCGCCAGATCGTGCGCAGCCTGCTGGCCTTTGCTGGGGCGCTGCTGGTTATGGATGTTGTGCTTCTGAGCGCCCTTCGCTAGTCCAACTTGGCAAGCCCATCGTTAGGTGATTCCGAACAAGTCTAAGTCTGAGGCATTCCTCTAGCACTGCTACAGGCAAGCACTCCCAGCCCCTTGCCCATTATGAGGAGAGGGGATCCCAGAATTGGCAAACAGTTGCACTGCAACTCGAAATAACCCCAACCCGATCAGAGGGTGGGAAGGGTTTTCCAAGTTACCAAGTTGCCTGTCAGGCAACTGTTAATTGACCAGCAAAAGGCTAGCTGGGATCCCTTATGCTGCGAGGGCAAGCCGCCGGGGATGGGGGCCGGATCGGGAATAATGGAAGCGGCCCCAGCCGGGAGAGCTGGGTTTTCCCCGCGCTGAGGTCGTTGTTTCCCTTCTCTTGAGGCCGGCTATGGTTTTGCAGGAGGCGGCGGGCGTGCCCCGCATCAACGCGCGCGAGTCGGATGTTTTCGACATTTTCAACCTGAAGCATTATCTCGGCCCTAACCCCTATCTCAATACAGCCGCTTTCACCTTCGACTTTGCCCTTACCCAGTGCCCACAGCCGCTGCCCATTGATGTCTACCTGTCCAAGGTCTGCTTCCATTTCCCCCAGTTGCAGGAGGGATCTTATCCTTCCTACGCCCACTTGTTTGCCCGGCTGGTGACGGAGGTGAACCGGTTGCAGATGGATCTCCACTTGCAGAAGTGGAGCTGTCACCTGTTTCCAGAGTATGTGCGCATCGCGGTGCAGACCTTGCATGGCCGTACCACTCGTGCCGCGGTTTATTTTGCTTGGGATTGGCTGGAAGCCATCGCCCAGGGGGAGCCCTTCGACGTTGAAGGGGAGATGCGCCGCCTGCAGCAATTGTTTCGCGACTCGGTGTACGGCGGGCCGACGGTCTATGCCCTCCTGCGGGCTGCTCACGAACGCGGGATCCCGACCTACTACCTATGGGATGAAGGGGTGATGCAGTATGGCTATGGTCGCAACCAGGTGCGAGGGGTGGCCACCACCTTTCACTGCGACAGCCATCTCGACTCTGACTTCACCACCCGCAAAGACGATTGCAAAGCCTTTCTGGCGGCGCAAGGGTTCCCCGTGCCCCAGGGAGAGGTGGTCGCCTCTTTGGCAGAAGCTTTGCAGCAAGCGCAAGAAATCGGCTATCCGGTGGTGCTCAAGCCGGTGGCCGGCCACAAGGGGATAGGGGTAACAGCAGGCATTCAAACCCCGGAAGAACTGGCCTTTGCCTACGAGGTAGCCGTGGCAGCCCTTCCCCCTGAGGAGCCCATCCGACTGATCCTGGAAAAGCATCTGCAGGGCACCGATTTTCGCCTGTTGTGTGTGGGAGGCCGCTTTGTGGCGGCCACGGAACGACGCCCCGCCTCAGTGACGGGAGATGGCCAAAGCACCATCGGGCAGCTCATCGAGCAGGCCAACCGGGATCCCGTCCGTTGGGATACCCCCACTTCTCCCCTGGGGCCGATCCAATGGGATGAGGCAATGGAGCGCTTTCTGGCAGAGCAAGGCTTGACAGTGGACAGTGTGCTGGAACCGGGGCGGACGGTCTATCTGCGCAAGGTATCCAATCTCTCGGCGGGAGGAGTGAGCCGCGATGTCACGGCCACCGTCCATCCCGACAACGTGGTTTTGGCCCAAACCATTGCCCAGCAGTTCTCGCTGGTGTGCTTGGGCATCGATGTCATTGCCCCCAGCCTGGAGCGCTCCTGGAAGGAGGGATCCCTGGGGATTATCGAGATCAATGCTGCGCCGGGTGTGCTCATGCACCAAAAACCTGCCATTGGCGCGGGAGTGGATGTGCCGGGGGCAATCCTCGACCATCTGTTTCCCAAGACGGCCCGCATCCCGATTTTGACCTTTAACCGCCTCACCTTGGCGGAGGCGCACACCTTGGTGGAGCATATTTTGTCCCACCGCCCCAACGCATGTGTGGGATCCGTCTGTCGGGAGGGCGTGCTGCTAAACCACAGCTCTAGACCCCTGCAGGGCAGCCTCTTTCGCCAGGTGAAAACCCTGCTGCGCCATCCCCAACTGGATCTGCTTTTGGCGGAAGCCGACGCAGAGACCCTGGAGCGGGAGGGCTTGGCCTACGAAGGCAGCGATCTGGTGGTGCTGCGGGATCCCTCCGATCAAGAGCTGCAAACCCTGAAACGGGATCTCAACCCCGGCGGCGCCCTCTTCCTGCAGCGGGGATCCACCCTAACTTTGACGGTGGCGGGCCAGGCGGAGCGATTTGAATTGCCGGGGACAGACCTTCAGATGGGGATCCTGCTGCGCTCCATGACCCTGCGGATCATCTGCAGAACCATTAGCCAGATGCTGAAGAACTGGTCTGGCTGAGGGGTTTTGGATTTTCTTCAGATTCTTGTAAAAGGGTAGGCAAAACAAGGGATCCCTGCTGGGGAAAAAGGCCGGCCAGCCAGTCAGCTAGAAATCGCAGGAGCCCCGCACTGTACCCGTAGGGTCAGTGCCGGGAGGAATGCGCTTTGATGAAGTACAATGAACTTATGAGCCAAGT
>NZ_JBSSDE010000012.1:0-75939 GCF_054060435.1 Thermostichus sp. MS-CIW-34
GCGGGATACCGCCATTCTGGTTGGAAACAAACAGAATGCTATCGCTGCATAGTTGAACAGTGATGTTCAGCAGTGTTCAGCGTAAATGTATCAGAGATAGATGTTTACCCAATCTGCGTCTGATACTCTGGGGTTGGCACAACTGGATTTGGCGCAAATTCCGCGGCAGATCACCTGCGATGGCAGTGACTTGGATTGGATCCAGGCTCTGGCCATCGAAGGGATCCAACCTGAAGAAGAGGCTTTGCGAGCTTGGATGGCTTTCCGTGACCTGCGGGTGAACCAAGAGACGGGCAACATTCTACGCTGGCAAGGGCGTCCGCTGCGGGCCAGCCGTATCCGCTTTTTCGCCAGGAATGTGGCTTGGCGCTATGGTTTCTCGTTTTCCACCAGCATCCGCTCGCCCCTTGGCAAAGGGATCCCGACCCCTGAGGAGTGGCGCTACCCGGGCCTCTGCCGCTACGGGATTGTGCTGTTTCAACCCAACGCCCAACTGGTGGCCCATCAGGTTTTCGAGTCCTCGCCAGAGCAGCCCCAAGAGGTGGATCTGGATCCCAACCTGGATATTGCCTTCAACATCAATGACGCCAAGGGCAGCTACGGCGACAATAGCGGCAGCTTCGATATTTACCTGCAGGTGGTGAGCTAGACTCACCCAACCCCAGGAGGGATCCCGGCTGATCGCGATAGCGGGACGGAGTCTTTGCAGGGCGGGTCAGGGGGCAGTTGCCGGGTGGGATCCCATCCCCTACAATGAGTGAACTGGTGTCTGGATCCCAGCTTGCCATTGCCCTTCCTGGCCCTGGAGAGGTGGCTGAGTGGTCGAAAGCGGCTTCCTGCTAAGAAGTTACGGGGCCCAAAAGCTCCGTCGAGGGTTCGAATCCCTCCCTCTCCGTCCATATTTGCTGTCCATATTTGCTGACCAAGGTTGTTGACGTCCTCTGCGCGCCGTTAGCTTACTTCCCCATAGCGGTAGGGCGGGGCTTTTCTCAGTAGCTCGGGCGTCTCAGACTAACCTGAAACGACCATAGAGGCCAACTCCGCTACCAGTCATGGGTCGTGGAAGCAGGAAGAAATCAGAGACGTCACCTCCTATTGGGGTTTCGTAAGTTTTTCAGAGGGGTGTAGTCCTCAATCCAAATAGGCGCTCAACTCCTCCTCCAATGTAGGCAGTTGCACCTCTCCCTGCTCCAGCTCTTCCAAATCTTCCAGTTGCTTGCGCAAACGGGCGATCCGCTCTTGCAGGCACTCTTTGATGCCTTTGGCCCCCAAACCGAGGCAGCTGCGGCAGACTTCCCCGTAGATTTGCCCGCGGTCGTTATAGACCACCGCCAGCAACACTTGGTGCCCTTTTTTCTGGATGGGGTTGGCCCATCCCCCACAGATAATGCAGGGCACTCGGCCATTGCCCCCGTAAATGCTGCGTTCCCAGACGATTCTCACGCTCAGCCTCAATGCAACTTGTTGCCCACCAGCATAAAAACCCAGGGGGATCCCTTGCCACCCCAAGATGCCGCGTTCCTTCCCTTCCCATTGCGGTGAAACGGTTTGCTGGTTAAATGCCTGCCCCCCTCTCCCCCTGGGAGAGGGGCTTGGGGGTGGAGGCCAAAAAGGGATCCCAGTGGCTAGGTGCTGGGCCGGGCAGATTGAGAGCGGTCGATGGTGCGATAGGTGAGGCTGGCAGCCACCTCTAGAGCTTTGGCGGCGTCGCGGAAATAAAACCCCAACTCCTCATCCTTCTCCGTGCGGTTGGGCTTATTGAACTTGGCCTTGAACTGCACGTTGCAATACATGGCCAACCCCACCAGAACCTCTGACAGTCCGTGCTGGTTGATCAGCCGCTCCACGTCCGTAAGCAGGCTTTTGATCAAGGCATCGGCTACTGGTTCTGGCAAACTGTCCAGGTCGTGCATGGGGGCTCCTCAACCAACGAGAGCAAACAAGCCAACGGGTCTGGGATCCCGAAGGCAACCTCTCCTGATTTTCCTGCATCTTTTCCAGAATGCCCAATCCCCTTGCCAACGCTACCACCACTGCCGCAGCCAGCCCCACAGGCCCGGATAACGAATGGAGCGCTCCCAGGCCGCTTGTTCCAGATGATGGGCGTGGTCTTGGCTGCCGGGATCCCGCAGACGATTCAGGCGCATCAAATAGGCATAGCGGTGGATCTGTTCTCGCAACTGAACTGGGGGAAGGGCAAAGCACTCTGGGCAAATAGGGCCGAGATTCAGACCCCTATCGTTGAAAAGGCAACGAACTCGCTTCCCGCCCGCAAAACGCTTTCCGCAGGCGGCACAGTAGCAAGCTGAGGGCTGGTTGGCAAGGCGCTGCCAGCGAATTCGCATGGTCTTCCCGACAAAAAGGCAAGCAACGTGCAGGCAATTCGCTGTAGCCATAATAGGCTAGAAGCTGGTGAGCAAAACCCAGGATGGGGGGGCCTGGAGTATCGAAAACCATGCCGCAACTCTACGACTGTGTCATCGTCGGCGCCGGCCCTGCTGGAGGATCTGCCGCCTACCATCTGGCCAAGCGGGGACGCTCGGTGCTGGTTCTGGAAAAGGATCCCTTGCCCCGCTACAAACCCTGTGGGGGGGGAGTTTCTCCTATGGTGGCGGCTTGGTTTGACTTCGACTTTGGCCCCGCCATTTCCCTCAAGATCCGGCAAATCCGCTACACCTGGCGCGGCGGCGATCCGGTGGTGGTCGATTTGGATTTGAAAGAGCCCGTTTGGATGGTGCGGCGGGATATTTTCGACCACTACTTGATTCAGCAGGCGCAAAAGCAAGGGGCTGCGCTCCAGGCAGAATGCCCCGTCTCCGGCCTTGAGTGGCAAAGTGACCACTGGCAGGTGATGACATCCGCCGGCCCAGTCTGGGGTCGGTACGTGATTGGGGCCGATGGGGCAAAAGGCTCGATGGCCAAGTGGCTGGGCTTTCAGGAACGCCGTCGTCGCCTGGCTGCCGCCTTGGAAGCAGAAGTGCCCCTCTCGCAGCCGCAAACTGCAGCCGCCCATTTTGACTTCGGTGCCGTCAGCAATGGCTACATCTGGAACTTCCCCAAGGCCGATGGCTACTCAATTGGAGCGGGCACCTTTCGGGGTGGAGAAAAACAAAACCTGCGGGAAATTGCCGCCCAATATGCCCAAAGCTTTGGTGTGGACTTGAAATCGGTCAAGCCATTTGGCCATCCCATCTGCCTCTGGGACGAAGATCAACCGCTACACACCCAAAATGCCCTCTTGGTGGGAGATGCCGCCTGCGTCATCGATCCGTTTACCGCCGAAGGGATCCGCCCTTCCCTTCTCACCGGCATGTTGGCGGCCCAGGCCATCGATCAAGCCCTGGGTGGGGATACAGAAGCTCTGGAGAACTACTCCGCCCGCGTCCAGCAGGAATGGGGCTCCGAGATGCGTTGGGCCAAGCGGATTGCGGCGTTGTTCTATCGCTTTCCGGGCGTGGGCTATAGGGTGGGCGTTAAGCGACCGGGAGCCACTCGGCGCATGGGCCAGATCCTGGCCGGTGAACTGCGCTACAGCGATGTAGCCAGCTCGGCCATTCGCAAGTTAAGCGGCGGCTTGCTCGCCTAGGCCCGGCACCGACAGACTCGAACAGGATCGTCGAAGCGCTTGCCGATCACCAGGCAGTTGCGACCATCGGCCTGGCGGGTGTAGCTCAAGTGGGTAGAGAGAGCTTTCATCAGCAAAATACCCCGTCCCCCCTCGGATTCAAGATTGGCGTTGGGCGATGTGGGATCCGACACGTTCCGGGCAAATCCCTCCAGATCAAACTCCTGACCCCGATCCCAGATGCGCAACTCCAACCCCTGCGGCATCAGCAGCAGCTCAATGTCGATGGGCGTACTTTCCGGCAGAGCGCGGTGGGCGTGGCGAACGGCGTTGGTAAACCCCTCTACCAAAGCCAACTGACATTCCGCCCAAATGGGATCCGGGATGCCCGCATTTCGGAAAGACTCAAACCAGGTCAAAACCTGGTCAAGCGCGTCCAGGGTTGTGTCAACCCTCAGCGCAAACGTTTGCCTCTTGTCCAGAGGGATCCCTGCCGCGTTCAAAACCGAACCCCAACGATGAGGATTGAACTCAAGCCCATCAATCCTGGCCGGATTGACCCTACCAGATTCTAGACCAGAGCCCTGCTAGAACGTGTCATCCCCCACTTTGGGGGGTGCAGCTAGGGAGCGATGACCAAATCCACACGGCGGTTCCGCTGCCGTCCGGCTTCTGTGTCGTTATCGGCAACGGGCAAGGTGGGACCAAAGCCAGAGGTTGTCCAACTGATGGGATGGCCTTCCGGCAGCAGCTTCGTCAAATAGTCCTTAACCGCATTGGCGCGGCGCAGAGAAAGGGCCAAGTTGTAGTTTAAGGGCCCGATGTTATCGGTGTGGCCATTCACTTGAACGCGGGCGCCGGGCATAGCTTCCAAGGACTTGGCCACCTGGGCCAACAGCGAGGCTGCTTCAGGTCGAATCTCGGCTTTGTCAAAATCGAACAGCAAATCGCCCGGCAGGCTGATGGTTTGGGTTCCCACCTGAAAAGAGGTCGGCGTTTTGGTCGGGGCTGGGGTGCTTTCTTCTCCTGGGACGATCTCGGCAGCAGTGGAAGATTCCCTGACAGGCTCAGGGGCTGTTTGAGAACGCAGCCGTTGCAGCCGCGACTCCAATTCCTCAATTCTGATCAAGAGCTGGATCACCTGCTGGCGGATCTCCCGAATCTCTGCCTCCAGATCCGTGGGGCTCTCATGATTTTCCTCTGGATCTGCATCTGCTGTTGGGCTGGCCACCGGAGGATTGGCCTGGGGCGGAGCCAAGGTGGGCAGGATCGGTGGTGTGGGAGAAGCGGGTTGAGTGGGAGAGATGTTGGTCTCCGGCTGGGGCTGAGGTTGGGCCTGCTGGGGAAGCACCATCCCGACCCAGATTCCGCTGCTGACCAAGAGGATCCCGCTTAGGGAATGGAGAGCGACTGTTAGGAGCTGGGACGAACGAGCCATTGCAGGCAAACCTCCGGCTGGATGGGCGCAGGCAAGGAGCAGGAACTCCTCTCAACTCAACCCTCAAGACCCATCCTAACCGGCGACCCGATCTCGCCAAGGGGATTCTCGGTCGGTCCAACTGCCACTTCCCGCCATCTGCTGTGGGAGGCTAATCAAAACTGATGCGACCTCGATAACGCCCTATGAGGGTTAGGCCGTTGATGGGATCCGCCAAATCCGCCACAAAAGGGGGAAAGCGGGGATTGTCGCTGATCACCTTCACCTGGGATCCGGGCAGGCGCTGCAGTCGTTTGACCAACAGATCCCCATCCATCTGAAAGACGTAAATGCCTTCACAGCTTAGATCCCCGCCCTCTTGCCGTTCCACAAAGATCCAGTCGCCATCCTCCAACGTGGGAGACATGCTATCCCCCTGCACCCGAATCAGACTTAGATCGGCAGGGTTTCCCTTCAAGTGCGTCCGCAGCCAGTTTCGCTCAAAAGCAACCACCGATTCGATCGATTCTTCGCGCACCAACACCCCCGCTCCGGCAGAGGCGGCTACATCGACAAAAGGCACATACACATACTCTGCTTTCGCGTCGGGATGCAACTGCGGGGATCCCTCCCCTGTAATCAGCCAATTGAGGTTGACCTGGCCCACTTGGGCAATTTTCACGGCCTTGTCAATGCTGGGCACGGATCCCTTCAGGTAGCTGCGCAAGGCCGTATCGCTAATTCCGGCCCGTCGCCCAAACGCATAGACGGCTTCATCGCCAATCACCCATCGCAAGCGGTCTGCAAAAGAAGAGCCAGAGGAGATGGACATCGGCTTAACGCTACATATTGTGTATAAGCAGATTTTTACCACTATATCTTGACAAGTCAACAACCGGTGCAGCCATTTGGGGACAATCTTCAACCTGAGCTGACCAAGCGGCAGAAGGGAAATCTCACTTATTGTTAGCAGGCTGGCTGGGGAATCCTACTGGCGCTACCGTGGTTTTGGGTTGTGTTCACAGCGGGTCAGCAGCGGGCCGGCACAGCTTACTCTACCCAAAAAGGTGCACGTGGGATCTTCACCAAGTGCTGGGGTAAGCTACCCTGTCTGTTGAACTTATTCCGGCAGTCTGTCTGGGTGAAAGATGGTAAACTACCCGACTCAGACCGCTAAAGCAATACGGAGCGGGCTTTTAGTAGCCCTGCAGTTAGTAAACTAACCACGGACCTCTGGGCTGGTTTACGACAACCCCAATCGACCGTTACCAGTGCCCTAAAAAGCCGTTTCTGGTGTCCGCATTATTATTATAACATAAAACAAATAAAGTCACGCATTCCTCCCAACACTGACTTTATGAGTACAGTGCGGGGCTCCTGCGATTTCTAGCTGAGATATCGGCATTAGCGGCCCAAAAGGTTCGGTTCCCAGATTGCCTCTAGGTCTACTTCAAGCTGTTCTGCCTCAATCCCTATGGTTTCCTCTGACCTCAAGCGCTGGCTGGATAACTTCCTGATTGCCGTTGTCTTTCTGGTGTTCGCCGGGTTTGTCTGGTTTGTCTTTTCCGTAACCGGGGCTTTTCTTGGGATCCCACTGGGCTACAAACTTTGGATGCGGCTCTGGCTGCCTTTGTTTCAGCCGGCTTTGGGGATCCTGATGGCCGGGGCGGTGGTGAGCGGAGTGTGGGGCTGGCTGGAAAAACGCCGCTCCCAACAATCATGATCATCAATAGAACTGAAGATCCCGTGGCGCAGGGGAGCCACAGACTGGCTCTATACTGGAAACGTATCTAAATGTTGAGCAACTGAGGCAGTCTGGCGTCGTGTTTGTTCTGTCCGGCTACGAGTATTTGCTGGTTTTCCTGATCCTCTGCTCTCTGCTGCCGGTTTTGGCTCTGGGGGCTTCTGCACTCTTGGCGCCAAAGCGGCGGGGATCCCTGCGGCGCAGCACTTACGAGTCGGGCATGGAGCCGTTTGGGCAAGCCTGGATCCAGTTCAACATTCGCTACTACATGTTCGCACTGGTCTTCGTCATTTTCGATGTAGAGACGGTGTTCCTCTATCCCTGGGCAGTGGCGTTTCACCGCTTGGGGCTGTTGGCCTTTGTGGAGGCCCTGATTTTCATCGCCATCCTTGTGGTGGGTCTTGTGTACGCCTGGAGAAAAGGAGCATTGGAATGGTCATGACGTCTGAGAAATCGCAAGTCTTGTTTCCGGGGGCTGCCCCCCAGGTGACTACCGACCTCTCCAACAACGTCGTTCTGACGACGGTGAACGACCTGTACAACTGGGCTAAGATGTCCAGCCTCTGGCCGCTGCTCTACGGCACCGCCTGCTGCTTCATCGAGTTTGCTGCCATGCTGGGATCCCGCTTTGACTTCGACCGGTTTGGCCTGTTGCCTCGTTCTTCGCCACGCACCGCTGATTTGATCATCACGGCGGGCACGGTCACCATGAAGATGGCTCCGGCGTTGGTCAAGCTCTACCAGCAAATGGCTGAGCCGAAGTACGTGATCGCCATGGGGGCCTGCACCATCAGCGGTGGCATGTTCAGCTCCGATTCCTACACGGCAGTGCGGGGGGTGGACAAGCTGATCCCGGTGGATGTGTACATTCCCGGCTGCCCTCCTCGTCCAGAAGCGATCATGGATGCCATTGTCAAGCTGCGCAAGAAGATCGCCGCCGAGGACATGCGGGAACGAGGCCGTCTGCAGCAAACCCACCGCTACTACACGGTTAAGCACAACCTCAAGCCTGTGCCGGAGATCATCACCGGCAAGTATCTGGAGAGCGAGACCCGCCAAGCTCCCCCGCCAGAGCTGGCTGCGGCCATTGGCTTGCCAGTGCCCCCGGCCTTGCAAACCGCCGACTTTAAGCGGGCGGAACAGCAGCTCAAAGCCTTGCAGGGAGGAGTGTGAGATGGCAGAGGAGAATGCCCAGGAAAAACAAGCGCCGCCATCCGCAGGCGAGCAGTCGGAACCCTTGGTGACGTTGGAGCGGGGCCCGGTTTCCCAGTTTCTGGCCGACAACGGCTTCGAGCACCAGTATTTGGGGAGAGACGCAGCGGGGGTAGAGCTGTTGGAGGTGGAGCGGGACTTTCTCCTACCCTTGTGTACCGCCCTCTATGCCTACGGCTTTAACTACCTGGAGTGCCAGTGCGGGTATGACCTGGGGGCAGGGCAGCCACTGGTCAGCCTTTACCACCTGATCAAGCTGTCAGACGGGGCGGATCGCCCTCAGGAGGTGCGGCTCCAGGTAAAGTTGCCTCGCCAGGATCCACGCCTACCTTCCGTATACTGGATTTGGAAGTCGGCGGATTGGCAGGAACGGGAAACCTACGACATGTATGGCATTGTTTTCGAGGGACACCCGAACCTGAAGCGGATTTTAATGCCGGAAGACTGGATAGGGTGGCCCCTGCGCAAGGACTACATCACGCCTGATTTTTATGAGCTGCAGGATGCCTACTGATTGGGGATCCCTGACTCGGTGAGCAGCGTTGAACAGGATGGGTTGAGATGTGGCCTTTTTTGCTCTTGGCAATCTATGCAGGTGGAGTTTGGTACTCGGCCCGCAAGGCGGATCGCATCTATTCGGGCTCCGGGAAGTGGGTGGTATCGGCCCTCTGGCCGGTGCTGCTGCTCTCAAACCGTCAGTTTCGCCAAAATTGGCGTCGTCCCCTGAACAAGTAAGTTGAGTGAGTCTGGATCCCTGGAATCCTCACCTGTGATCGCTCCTGAGCAACACCTACGCGACCCGAGTCTTTCTCTATCGACACCTCAGGCCACGCAGAAGTTGCGGGAGTTGATTGTCAGCCGCATTCGCGCTCAGGGACCGGTGACCTTTGCCCAGTTTATGGAGTGGGCTCTCTACGAGCCAGGGTTGGGCTATTACGAGCAGGGATCCCCGATTGGCCCCGACTACCTCACCTCCCCCCACCTGGCGGCGGACTTTGCCCAACTGTTGGCGGAGCAAATCCACCAGTTCTGGCACATTTTGGGATCCCCCTCTGCCTTCACGGTCATCGAGATGGGGGCAGGCAGCGGTCGCTTGGCCCAGGATTGGCTGACCTACGTGCGCTCTGCAAGGCCTGCGGCCCGCTTACGCGAACAGCCCTCTTTTTGGCAGGCGCTGGACTATGGGATTTTGGAGCGTTCTGCCCATCTGCGGCAGCTCCAGCAGGAGCGGTTGGCCCCTTTTGGGGAGAAGGTGCGCTGGTTGGATTGGGACGGGATCCCGGATGAGTCGGTCACAGGCTGTTTCTTCTCCAATGAGCTGGTGGATGCTTTTCCGGTGCATCGGGTGCAGGTGCAGGATGGGGCTTTGCGAGAAATCTATGTCGATTGCGGCGAGGCTGCAGAAGCCAACTTCCGGGAAGTGCTGGGGGATCTGTCCACTCCTGAGCTGAGGGAGTATTTTGCCCGCTTGGGGATCCCTGTAGAAACTTATCCGTCCGGTTACCAAACCGAGGTGAACCTGAAAGCCTTGGAGTGGCTGCAGCTGCTGGCCCGTAAGCTGCGGCGAGGCTACGTGCTCACCATCGATTACGGCCACACCGCCCAGAGCTACTACAGCCCCCACCGCGCCCAAGGTACGCTCTTGGCCTACCGACAGCACGGCAGCTATACGGACCCCTATGTTCGGGTGGGATCCCAGGATCTCACCGCTCATGTGGACTTTACGACCCTAGAGCAAGTGGGAGAATCTCTGGGGCTAAGATGCCTGGGGTTCACCCGGCAGAGCAACTTTTTGGTGAACCTGGGATTGACCGAGCGGCTGGCTGCCCTCAGCCAAATGGGGAACCCGGTTGATGGCGAAGCTGTGGATGTGGGCCAGGTTTTGCGGCGGCGACATGCTCTTCACGCGCTGCTGGATCCCATGGGGTTGGGGGGCTTTGGGGTATTGGTGCAGGCCAAGGGCTTGATCCCCTCAGAACACGCTCACCCTCTGCGGGGCTTTGGCGAGCCAGAGCTGTGAACCGTTTCGGTGCTATTGGGATGGGATGTCTGCCCCTACCGGCTACCGTTGCCTTCCATCGATGCCAGTTCTGCCATTGCTCTGGCGCTATCTTCCAGGTTGTCGATTCGCTCCTCGAGGGTTGCAAAGACTTCGTCATATTTGTCGGCCCATGCGACGCCGGCGGCAGCTTTGGTCGTGCGGGCCAAGTTGAGAGATACGTCTGGAGATCCTTTTTTGGGAACGGATGGCCGTTCCGCGAAGTTGCCAGCAGCTGTTGAGGGATCAGCCTGGGTTAGGGGGGCAATATCTTGCTTGAGGAGATTCTGTTTTGATTGGAGTTGTTCCACCTTGGCTATGCCCTCTTTGAGGGACTGAATGGGCCTTTTTTTCTTGGCTTGTAAATCTTCAATCGAGGCTTTCAGGCTTTGCTCTTCTGCGCGTAACTGAGGAAGTCGTTCTTCTTGAGATTGGATCTGGATCTCTGTTTCAAAATGAAGCTGAGGAGTTTGAGCTTGCGAACGAGCCTCATCATAAGGTTGGGCAGCAGCCACCCCCTTCTGCTGGACTTTTGCCCAATCTTCAAGGGCAGCACGCAGGTTGGCCAGTTCGCTTTGCAGTTGCTGTAGGTCTGAAGGAGTGATTTCGTTTTGCTTCTGTCGATTTTCGAGGTGCTGCAGAAGCTGGATTTTGGCTTTGGCCTCGCTTCCAGATAGAGCAGAAGCCACATAGCCCGTCATCCCCGTGGCCAAACCTGCTGCTCCTGCCTGCCACAGGGATCCTCCCGCCCCAAGGCCGCCAATAGCCACCGTAACTCCAGCCAACGCGGGAAAGGCAGTTATCCAAAGCTGGCGGCAGGAGAAAGGCAACATCATCGACCCCAGGGTGGAAGAGGAGATTGTCTTGAAGATTGTTTTGACCATAGGTAATGTTTGGGTAGGTTTTCTCTCACTCACAACTCCTCTTTTTTTAAGGAGAAAGGGGAGCTAGAACCAACACAAAGAACAAAGAACGCCTTAGAGACAATTTTACTGCACTATTTCACTGCACTTCATCACTGCACTTCAAGATGACTCTGGTGTACTGCTGAGGTTACAGTTCTTTACGCCATCCCTCCA
Source organism: Thermostichus sp. MS-CIW-34 (assembly GCF_054060435.1). Classification (NCBI taxonomy): domain Bacteria; kingdom Bacillati; phylum Cyanobacteriota; class Cyanophyceae; order Thermostichales; family Thermostichaceae; genus Thermostichus; species Thermostichus sp. MS-CIW-34. Next base: position 11,056 of record NZ_JBSSDE010000012.1, read on the forward strand.
GTATGGCCACAACTACAAGTCAATCGCCACTCTAAACCTGCAAGAGCCACTTCAGCTAGAAATCGCAGGAGCCCCGCACTGTACCCGTAGGGTCGGTGTCGGGAGGAATGCTATAATAATACTGCGGGCACCAGAAACGGTTGTTTAAGGCACTGGTAACGGTCGATTGGGGGTGCTGTAAACCACCCCAGAGGCTCGTGGTTGGCTTGCTAACTGCAGGGCTACTAAAAGCCCGCTCCGTACCGCCTAGCGGTTGGTGTCGGGTAGTTTACGCTCATCCTGACCGGCTTTCTTGGCAGCGACGCCCAAGGACATCTGCTTTGACATGCTCGATAGGACTCCGTCCCGCTGACGCGAAAGGACCCCGTCCCGCTGCCGCAGTGGATCCCAGGGCTTGGAGCCTTGAGGAGAAAGTGGGGCAACTGTTTCTGGTTTATTTTGAGGGAGCTGAGTTTTCCTCCGCTCTCGAGGAGATGATCCGGGACTACCACGTGGGCGGGCTGATCTTCTATTCGATTGCCGGCAACATTCAAACGTTGCCTCAGGTGGCCCAGCTCATTGCCGCGGCTCAGGCACAAGCCCTTGTCCCCCTGTGGATAGCCATTGATCAAGAGGGGGGGCCGGTGGTGCGCCTTACCGAGGGGGTGACGGTGTTCCCCAGCGCCATGGCAGTGGCAGCAGCGGGATCCCTGGCAAAGGCGGAAGCTATGGCCCGTGCGGTGGGAACGGAGCTGAAAAGTTTGGGGTTTAACCTCAACTTCGCCCCTGTTGTGGACGTGAACAGCAACCCCCACAACCCCATCATCGGCATCCGAGCCTTTGGGTCAGACCCGAAACAGGTGACAGATTACGGCCTCGCCCTGTGGCGCGGCTATCGGCAAGCCGGGATCCTCTGTACGCCCAAACATTTTCCCGGCCATGGGGACACCGATATGGATTCCCACCTGGGGTTGCCGCGGGTGGATCGCCCTCTGGAGGCGCTACAGACCACGGAATTGCGCCCGTTTCAGGCTTTGATCCGGGCAGGGGCAGAGGCGATGATGACGGCGCATGTGGTGATGCCGGCTCTGGGATCCGTCGGCGACAGCGGGACGAAGTCCTTGCAACCGGCAACGCTGGCCCCTGAGGTGGTGTCCGGCTGGCTGCGGCAGAAGCTGGGTTTCAAGGGTCTTGTCCTGACGGATTCCCTGACCATGGGGGCCATTGCCCGCACCTACGGCATTCCCGAAGCGGCAGAACTGGCCTTTAGGGCAGGGGCCGATGTGCTGGTGTTTGGGGCAGATCCCGGCTTTAGCCCGGCCATCCAAAAAGAAGCCTATGCCCATCTGCTGCGGGAGTTCCGTGCCGGTCGTTTGTCGGTTGAGCAGTTGGATCGGTCAGTGGAGCGAATTTTGACCTTGAAGCGGCGCTACGGATTGGGATCCCCCTGCCCCCCTTTCCCCCCTGCCGGCTTGGAAAACCACCGGGCACTGGCCCGCCAAATCGCCCAAGACAGCATCACCCTAGTACGGGGATCCCTGCCCCCCTTAGCCCCCGACCCGCTGCTCATTACCCCTGTGCCTCTTCTGGGGGATCTTTTCCAAAATGTCTGGCCCGGTGCTCAGGTTCTCAAGATCAGCCCAGAGCCTACCCCTGAGGATTTGCAAACAACCCTGCAAGGGGCGTCAAGAGCTGACCAAGTGCTGGTGGGATCCCTTGATCTGTTTCGTTACCCGCTTCAGAAGGAGTTGCTGGCGGACTTACTGGGATCCCTTCCGCCGGAAAAGGTGATTGGGTTGGCCTTGGGATCCCCCTACGACGCCTTTGCCCTGCCCCAGATCCCGGTCTATTTGGCCTGCTACGGCACTACCCCCGTCTCTCTACAGGCGTTGCTGCAGGTGTTGTTGGGACAGATCCCGGCCCAGGGTCGCTTGCCGGTTGGATCCCACTTGGAGGGATCCTGGTCGCGTTAGCGGGACAGAGCTCTTTCCCGTTAAAAACAGATCCACTAACTGCTGAGGCTGCTGACAGTGCGCCGTGCCAGGGCCGGCACCGTTCGCTTCACCAAGCCCGTCAGAACATTTCCGGGGCCGATTTCCCACACCTCTTGGATGCCGTCGGCAGCCATGTGCAGCACCGTCTCTCGCCAGCGGACAGGGGCAGTCATCTGGGCCAGCAGCGCCTGCTTAAGGGCTTGCGGATCCCGGCTGGCGGTGGCAGTGCAGTTGCTGTAGACGGGCACTCGCGGCGGCTGAAAGTCAACAGCGCGCAAGGTGTGGGCAAACTCCTCGGCAGCAGCCTGCATAAAGGGCGAGTGAAAGGCGCCACTTACCTTGAGGGGAACGGTGCGCTTGGCCTGCAACTGCTCACAGACGGCCCGCACCCCCTCCACTGAGCCGCTGATCACCACCTGATCCGGGCTGTTGTCGTTGGCAAGGGTGACATCGGGGATCATCTGGCACAGGTGCTCCAGCTTGTCGCGGTCAAACCCCATCACTGCCGCCATGCTGCCCGGGGGATCCCCTGCGGCTTCCATCAGTTGGCCCCGCAGCGCCACCAGCCGTAGGCCGGTTTCGAAATCAAACACGCTGGCAGCGTAGAGGGCGCTGTATTCGCCCAGACTGTGGCCAGCAGTGCAGGCAGGAGCCTGTCCCTGGGCGTAGAGATAGTCCGTCAACAGGGCCGATACGGTGAACAAAGCCGGTTGCGTGTAGCCGGTCTGGTGGATCTGGTCTTCCGACAGAGCTAAGGGATCCCATCCCAACATCTCACGGGCCAAAGCCAACTTCTGGGCTGCTCCCTGCCAGTTCCGCAAGTCCCTTCCCATGCCCACCGCTTGGGATCCCTGGCCGGGATAGATCCAGGCAACGGTCATCAATTCATTTCCCCCAACGAAACACAATCGCCCCCCAGGTAAGGCCGGCGCCAAAGCCCGCCATCACCCCCAGATCGCCGGCGCCAAAGCGTCCCTGCTCGATCCAAGTGGCCAAGGCAATCGGCACCGAAGCGCCCGAGGTGTTGCCGTAATGCTCTAAGACGCTGGCCACCCGCTGCGGATCCAGTTGCAAACGCTTGGCTACCGCATCGAGAATGCGCTGGTTGGCCTGATGAATAAAATATCCCTGTACTGCTTCCGCCGGGATCCCAGCCCGAAAGAGAGCCTTCTCGATGATCTCCGGCACCGCCTGGACGGCAAACTTGTACACCTCGCGGCCATTCATGGTGATGGGGCAGCAGCGATACTGCCCCACCTGCAGGGATCTCACCAGGGGCTTGGCCTCTGTAGCCATGGACAAGCTGAGCAGCTGGCTGCCACTGCCATCGCTGCGCAGCTCAATGCTGAGGATCCCGCCGGTTTCCCCCGCCTCCAGAACCACCGCCCCGGCCCCATCTCCAAACAAGACACAGGTGGTGCGATCTGCCCAGTCCACCGTGCGGGAGAGCACATCCGCCGCCACCACCAAGGCCCGCCGGTACAGCCCGGTTTGCAAAAACTGCGCTGCCGTGGCCACTGCAAAGACAAAGCCTGTGCAGGCTGCCGTCAGATCAAAAGCCACCGCCCGCGTTGCTCCCAGAGCTGCCTGCACCTGAGGGGCCGAGCCAAACCGATCGACACCGGTGGAAGTGGCCAGCAGGATCAAATCCAGGTCTTGAGGCAAGATCCCGGCCTGAGCCAAAGCGGCCTTGGCTGCCTGGACCGCCAAATCCACCAAGCTCAGCTCAGGGGGCAGAATGCGCCGCTGACGAATGCCGGTGCGGGGCCAGATCCATTCGTCGGAAGTTTCGACGATCTGGCCGAGATCGTCGTTGCTCAGGCAGGGATCCGGCAGGGCAGCCCCTGCCCCCACCAGCCGCACGGTCGGGAGGCTATGGCTGGGCATCTTCCACGGGTTCGGGACAGCGGGAGGAAGTCCTTTCCAGGGATCCCAACGGCAAGACTTCCGGGCCAGAGCCAGAGTAGACCTGAAGGGGCCGGGTGCGCCGCCTGGGGTTGGATTCAGGTTCGCGAGGGTCAACCATTTCCGCCTGCAGCCGCTGTAGGATTTTCTGTTCTGCCGCCTCTTTGGCCAGGCGAATGGCGTGGTAGACCATCGGCGCCTTGGAGCTGCCGTGGGTAATCACGCAGATGCCGTTGACGCCGAGCAGCAAAGCACCGCCATACTCCACGTAGTCCATGCGCCGCTTTACCTGCTTGAGGTTGGGCCGGAGCAGCCAGCAGCCCAACTTGCCGCGCCAGCCGCGGGGCAGCTCCTCCCGCAGCACCTGGGTGATCACCTGGCCAACACTTTCGGCAAACTTGAGGAGGGCATTGCCCACAAAGCCGTCACACACCACCACATCAAACTCCCCGGTCAGCACATCCCGCCCCTCGGCATTGCCGGCGAAATGGATCCCTGGCAACTGGGCCAGACGCTGGTGGGTGGCCAGAGCCAAATCATTGCCCTTGTTGGGCTCCTCGCCGATGTTGAGCAGGCCCACCCGCGGACGCTCGATCCCCAGCACGCACTGGCAGTAGAGGGATCCCATGCGGGCAAACTGCTCCAAAAAGCGGGGCCGGCAATCCACATTGGCCCCCACATCCAGCAGCAGCACCGGCTTGCCTTTCAAAGTGGGCAAAAGAGCGCCAATGGCCGGGCGATCGATCCCTGCCAGCCGGCCCAAATTCAGGTAGGCCGCAGCCATCGCTGCTCCGGTATTCCCGGCGGCCACCACGGCATCCGCTTGGTTGGAGCGCACCTGTTGCATCGAGATGTTGATGGAGGCTTTGGGCTTTTTGCGCACCATCAGCGGCTCTTCCGCCATGCCCACATCCTCTTCGGCAGGCACAATGGTGATCCCAGCAGGCAAGGGTTGGGGCAGAAAGGGCTTGAGGGAATCTGGACGACCGACTAGTGCAATCCCGACCCGGAGCTGCCGATGGGCCAGCAGGGCGCCCTTGATGATCTCTTCGGGAGCGTAGTCACCCCCCATCGCATCGACCGCAATTCGCACAAGCTGACCTCACACTGGAATATCCTTGGCAACTGCAAGCAGGAAGCGGGGCAAAACGCACTAACCTCTGCAGTCCCCTCGCCCGAGAATTGGGAGCCCCAGTGGCTGCAGGGTGCTAGCGAATTTTACCAGATTTGTTTTCCTCAATTAAGGCCGTAGTTCCGCTTGCGCCGGTTCTCCCCACCCCCCACAGGAAACGTGAACTCCCTCACGCCTGCGCGAGGGTAGCCAAGAGAGAGTGTACCTGCTGGACGTGGTCGCGTGCGGTGGAGTTTCTGGCTTGGTGTTGGCTCAGCTCCGTCTCCAACTGCGCCAATTCTCCCGCCAACGCTGCCCACCGATCCCGCTCTGGGTAGAGGGTGGCCTGCAGGTGATTGAGGCGACCCCAGGTTTCTGCCATGGCCTGGGCGCGCGCCCGCAGGGATCCCTCCTCTTGCTCCAGGTGTTGCCACTGCTGCTCCAATTCCTGCCGTTGGCGGGCGAGCTGCTCCTGCTGAGAAGGCAAGGACGATTCCAGTTGTTGAATGAGGGTTTGCAGACGACCTTTTTCTTGGAGAAGATCCTGCTTCTGGCTGCCGATCTGTTCCAGGAGCGGCCCAATATCGACCTGAACCGGGGCAGCAGCTTGATTTTGCAGCTGTCTAAGGCGGGCTTCCTGGCGGGTCAACTCTTCATACTCTCGCTGCAGGTTTTTTTCCTGAGGCAGCAGGGCTTCTTCCAAAGCACTGCAGGCAGACTGGGCATAGTCGATATCCATCTCGATGTCAAACCGCTCCTCTGGAGAGGCGGTGGCCAGCCGCTCTTGCAGCTCCCGCAGGGTTTGCCGGTTTTGCTCCAGTTCGGCCCGCTGCTGGCTGACCTGGGCCGCCCGCTGCTCGTAATCTCGGCGCAGTTGGCTGACCAAAGCCGCCAGCTCCTCGACCGAGATCGCCGGCTCCCCAGCCCTGCCGTTGCTGCTGCCATCGACGATAAAGTCGTACTCCTGCACCAGACGAGAGGCTTTCTGGTATAGGCTCTCTTGAGATTGCAGCTGCTGGAGAATCCTCTGCAGGTGCTCTTGATGGGCTCGCAGGGATCCCCGTCGAGTTTGCCACTCTGCTTGGCTTTGCTCCAGGGATTGTCGGGATCCCCACCAAGCGGTGTGGCGTTCTTGCCAAGCGCGGTAGTCTCGATCCAGCTCGTCTTGCCGGGCCTGGGCCTGCTGACGTTCTGCTTCCAGTTGGGCAATCTGTTGATTCAAGTGCTCCTGCTGCTGCTGAATGTGGCTTTTCAAGCTTTGCAGAAGCGCCAAGGGATCCCCAGCCGGATGTAGAGTCTCCTGGAGCTGCTGCACCAAAGCCTGTAGCTGCGCTGCTTCTGCCTCCCCCAAGCGGCTGGAGCGAGCTTCTTGCAACTGGGCTTCCAACTCTTGCCGCTGCCGATTCAGAGCTTCCCGCTGCTCTCCGAGCAGGCGCTGTTGTTCAGCCAAGTAAGCTTGCTGGGCTGCCAGTTCCTCTTTGAGGCTGTCCAGAAGTTTGCGATCTTCCTCCACACTCTTGTATTGCTCATACAGCCGCTGCACCTCTTCTTCCTGGGCTGCTAGCTCCATCTCGCGGCGGGTAAGCTCATGCGCCTGAAAGGTGAGGGACTGTTTCCAAACCTCGATCTCCTCTTCCTGGCTGCGGGCTCTGAGCTGAAGTTGGCTGAAGTTTTGCAGATAGGTCACCAGTTGGCGAGCGGCTTCGCTGATGCGGGCGACCTGACGGTTGCCGGAGATTTCCGCCAGCACCAATGACCCATCCTTGAAGCGCCCAGCCTCCTGGGCGATGCGGCCTTCCAAGGTAATGGATTCTTCGTTCACGGCCACCCAGGTATTGTCCTGCTGCTGCTTGGCCAGCAATTGCAGAGACGACTTGGCAAATCCAATCGGCTTGGATAGCTCTGCTAGGTACAGCACGCCTGAACTCCTCTAAAACAGCATGGACAGGACCAGCCTTGACCCCACCGAGCCACTGCCCCTGGCCGGGGAAAAATGGACGGCCGCCAGAACATGGCTCGCCGAGGCGCACAAAGACTACACCACCTTTCTAGACTCAACCATAGGGTAAAAAAAACGCCTTCGCCAGATGAGTTTTGGGGATGCCTGGGGTAGCTATTCAAACCGGTGGCGGAGCACTAAGGTAGTCTAGGGTGTGGTGTAGGGTTCTGCTCAGGGTTTGTATGGAGCTGCAAGGTGAGCCGCTTTCTATTCGTCGGCGTTCTCCTGCCCCGCCGGTGGTCGTAGCCTCTCAGGTGTACCAGACAACAGCGCCGGAAGCCAAGCCGCGCCACATTTTGGAAGAGATCGTCTGGCACAAAGAACAGGAGGTGGAGCGCCAACGGGAGCAGCTTCCCCTGAAGCAATTGCAACGGCAACTGGATCAAGCCCCGCCGGTGCGGGATTTTGTGGCGGCTCTTACCCAGTCGCCTCACCCTGTTTCCTTGATTGCCGAGGTCAAAAAAGCCTCCCCCAGCCGCGGCGTTCTCCGGGATCCCTTTGACCCGGTAGCCATTGCCCAGAGCTATGAAGCCGGTGGGGCCAGTTGCCTCTCGGTGCTCACAGATGAGCGGTTCTTTCAGGGCAGCGGCGAGTATCTGCGCCGGATCCGTCAGGCAGTAGGGATCCCCATCCTCTGCAAGGAGTTCATCCTCTACCCCTACCAAATCCTCTGGGCCCGCAGCCTGGGGGCAGATGCGGTGCTCTTGATTGCCGCCATTCTCTCGGATGCGGATTTGGGCTACTTTCTCAAGCTGATTCGGCAATTGGGCATGGCGGCTCTGCTGGAGGTGCACACTTCCCAAGAGTTGCAGCGGGTGTTGCGTTTGCCTCAACTGCAAGACTCCAGGGGGCAGGTGCTCATTGGCATCAACAATCGCGATCTGAGAACCTTTGCGGTGGACTTAAACACAACGCGCAACCTGTTGGCCGCCCACTCGGAGCTCCTTGGCGATCTGCCTGTGGTCAGCGAGTCCGGCATCCATACCCCCGCCGATCTGCAGCAGTTGCGGGCCTGGGGGGTGCGCTCTGTGCTGGTGGGGGAAGCGCTGGTGACCCAGCCGGATCCCGGCCAAGCTGTGCGCCACCTGTTGTCATCTCAGTGAATGAAAACCATTTATCAATGGATCTCTGCGAGAACAATTGATCTCTAAGGATTGCTTGGATCGATGAAACGTATTCCTGTGCCGGCTCATATCCACTACGAATTTCTGCTGCGGGTGTTGGAGCGGCAAACCTTTCCGGCAGTGGAAGAACAGGATTTTGGCAACCGAGGCCGCACGCAAGAGCTGATCAACTCCCTGCGCAAAGCCCTCACCCAACAGGTGCAACTGGAGGAAGAGTGGCGACAGCGGGGCTATCAGGTGGACTACCGCTGGAATATGGACGAGCCTCAGCCTCCCTCTTGACCTTCCAGCCCACTGTAAGGTTTAGCATCCTTTCAGTGGCATTGGGGGGGTTTTCCAAGATGCAGGTTGTTTTGACGGTGCCCAAGCTGGCCTGTGGGGCCTGTATAGACACCATTGCGCAAGCGGTGCGGCAACTGGATCCCCAGGCGCAGGTGGAAGGGGATCCCAAAACCAAACAGGTGCGGATTACTTCTGAGCGGCCTGTGGGCGATTTGCGGCAGGCCCTCACCCAGGTGGGATATCCCCCGGCCTAGTCAAGGCTGGGTCGAGAACGGTCGGGCGTCTGTTTTGAATTCCTGTACAGATGGCTGCCTTCGCCCTGCCCAGGGTGGAGAGTAGCTGTCGTTTCATCAACAAGGTGTTGCCATGCCTGCCCCTGAAAAGTCATCGGCTGCACTATCGGCCTCTGCGCCTTCTCCTGAGGGCACTTGGCAGTTGGCCCTGCAAGGGATGAGCTGTGCCTCCTGCGCCCGCAGCATCGAACAGGCCCTCGCTCAGGTGCAGGGGGTGTCCCACGGATCAGTGAATTTTGCCAGCGAGCAGGCCACCGTCAAAGGGGATCCCAGGCTGGTGGATCCGCAGGCGTTGATTCGGGCGGTGGAGCGGGCGGGGTATCGGGCGCGCCTTATCCAGGAGGATTGGCAGCTGGACGATCTGTCGGATCCAGAGCGGATCGCCCAACGGGCCGCAGAACGGGAACTGAAGCTCAAGGTGGCGATAGGGGTGGGCATCAGCACGGTGCTGGTGATCGGATCCCTGCCGATGATGCTGGGGATGGACATCCCGGGCTTTCCCATGTGGCTGCACAATCCTGGGTTGCAGTTGCTGCTGACGGCTCCGGTGCAGTTTTGGGTGGGCAAGCATTTTTATCGAGGCGCTTGGGCCGCTTGGCAACGGCGTTCGGCGGATATGAACACGCTGGTGGCCTTAGGGACGAGCGCGGCTTTCTTCTATTCCATTTTCCCAACGGTTTTCCCCGACTCTTTCCATCGGCAGGGACTGCATCCCGATGTGTATTACGAAGTGTCGGCGGTGGTCACCACCCTGATTCTGGTGGGTAAGTGGATGGAGCAACGGGCCAAAAGGCAAACCTCTGAGGCCATTCGCAAGCTGATCGGGCTGCAACCGAAAACGGCAAGGGTAATTCGCCATGGGGTGGAGCAGGATATTCCGATTCGGGAAGTGCAGGTGGGGGATCGGATCCGGGTGCGCCCCGGCGAGAAGGTGCCGGTGGATGGGGTAATCCTAGAGGGATCCTCCACCCTCGACGAGTCGATGGTGACCGGCGAGAGCCTGCCTGTACTCAAGTCGGCGGGGGATGAGGTGATTGGGGCAACGCTGAATCAGACGGGCAGCTTTGTGATGGAGGCGCGGCGGGTGGGCAAAGACACAGTTCTGGCCCAGATCGTGCGCCTGGTGCAGGAAGCTCAGGGATCCAAAGCCCCAATTCAACAGGTGGCGGATCGGGTGACTGCCTGGTTTGTGCCGGCAGTGATCGGGGTGGCAGTTCTAACTTTTGTGCTCTGGTGGGTGTTGGCGGACAACCTGACGCTGGCCTTGGTGAACACGATTGGGGTGCTGATCATCGCCTGCCCTTGCGCGCTGGGGTTGGCAACCCCCACCTCGATCCTGGTGGCCACGGGACGAGGGGCAGAATTGGGGATCCTGGTGAAAAGTGCCGACAGCCTGGAATTGGCCCACCACTTGCGCACGGTGGTCTTGGACAAAACCGGCACCCTGACCGAAGGTCGCCCTACCGTCACCGATATTTGGGCTAATGGCTCCTCTCCCCTGACGGTGTTGCGCCTGGCAGCGGCAGTAGAGCGGCACTCGGAACACCCTTTGGCCCAGGCGGTGGTGCAGAAAGCCGAAGCCGAAAAAATTGTGATCCCTCCTGCCTGGCACTTTCAGGCAAGGGTAGGCAGTGGGGCAGAAGCCTGGGTGGAAGACCAGTGGATCCGCATCGGTCGGCTGAGCTGGCTACAGGAGATGGGGATCCCTTGGGATCCCTCTTGGTCAGAGCGGGTTCAGAATTGGGAAAGCCAGGGCAAAACGGTGATCGGCGTAGCCCAATCCCAGAGCCTGGTGGGGCTGCTGGCCATTGCCGATCCGCTCAAACCCACCTCTCCTGAGGCAGTGCAACAGCTGCAACAGATGGGTCTAGAGGTGATCCTGCTAACCGGGGATAACCCCACCACGGCCCAAGCGGTTGCCCGGCAGGCAGGCATTCAGCGGGTAATTGCCCAAGTCCGTCCGGATCAGAAGGCCGCTTACATACGCAGCCTAAGACAACCGCGACGGCGGGTGGCGATGGTGGGAGATGGCATTAACGATGCTCCGGCTCTGGCAGAAGCGGATGTGGGGATCGCCATCGTTACGGGTACGGATGTGGCAATGGCCGCCAGCGATATTACCCTCATGTCGGGAGATCTGCGGGGAGTCGCCACTGCCATTCAACTCAGCCGGGCCACCCTCAACAACATCCGCCAGAACCTCTTCTTCGCCTTTATCTACAATACGCTGGGGATCCCGATTGCCGCTGGGGCGCTCTATCCCTTTACAGGCTGGCTGCTCAACCCCATGCTGGCGGGGGCAGCCATGGCCCTGAGTTCCGTTTCGGTGGTCGCCAATGCCCTGCGCCTGCGACACTTTCAGCCCCCCAGACCAGCGGGCCGGCGTTAGGCCCTCTCCCAGGGGCAAGGGGGATTAGCGCGGCAACAGTTTTGCTGCCCTTTGAGCATGAGTCTGCCGTACCGCTCATGCCTCAGGGCTATCTTCTGGCAGGCAAGAACATCCCCCCCGGGAGCTTGGTGAATGGCAAGCGGCAAGCTAACCTAAAAGGCTCAGGCAGACTGGGGAAAGCGCGGTGCAAGTCCGCCACTGTGACGCAACTGTGATGGGATCCCTCCCTCAGCCAGAACACCCACCTGCCGTTGTCCTGTACCCCTTGCGATTCACAAGGAACGGAGTTTTTTGTGTTGAATACCCTCAGTGTTTCCCCTCCCCTTTCGGTTGGGCAGCTTGCTTCTCCTTCATTGCCCCTATTGCTTATCGGCCACGGATCCCGCGACCCTGAAGGGCGGCAAGCCTTTCTGGAGTTGGCCCAAGTCTACCAATCCCTCACTCCCCATCGACCGGTGATCCCTTGTTTTCTGGAGCTGACCCAGCCAACCATTGCCCAGGGGGTAGAGCAGTGCTTGGCCCAAGGGTGGCAGGAGATCGTGGCCCTGCCGCTGTTGCTGTTTGGGGCCCGCCACAACAAGTTCGATGTGACGATGGAATTGGATCGCCTGCAGGCCCTCTATCCCCAGTTGCGCATTCGTTACGGTGGGCCGCTGGGGATCCGCATCGAGATCCTGCAACTGCTGCGAGACCGATTGGCTGCTCTGATAGCTGCCCAACCGCAGCGGATCCCAGAAGCAGAAACCGTGCTCCTGTTTGTGGGTCGCGGCTCCAGCGATCCCGAGGCCAATGCCGAAGCCTGTAAACTGGCCCGGTTGCTTTGGGAAGGATCTGGGTTTGCCGCTGTGGAAACTTGCTTTATCGGCATTACCCATCCCCGCCTGCCCGTGGGATTGGAGCGGGCCTTGTCCTGGCAGCCGCGCCGGGTGATCGTGCTGCCCTACTTTCTGTTTACGGGGGTGTTGGTGAAAAAAATCGAGGCGGCAGTGGAGAAACAACGACAACGACAGCCGGAAATCGACTGGCTGATGCTGCCGGAATTGGGCCTTGTGGATACGGTGCTGCACAGCCTGCAGCAACTGGAGCAGGAAGCCCTGCAGGGCCAAACCCCGATGAACTGCCACCTGTGCAAGTTTCGCCTGGCCGTGAGCGCAGAGGTCAGAGCTGGGCATACCCATCACCATCCTCACGAGCATCATCACCACCATCACGGGCACGGATCCCATCACCACCCTCATTCTCACCATCACCCTCAGCACGGCCACACCCACGCAGCGGCTGGGGATCCCTGGGCCCAATTAGAGGGCTACCACCAACGGGCTTGGCAGGTGCCCTAAGAGGGAAACAGAGGCTGCTGGCGGGATAAACTGAGTGCAGACAGGCCATTTTTGAACCTGGTTTTCCCGCTCTAGCGGTTGTGATGACGAAAAAACGATGATGCTCTCCCGCTCCTCTTGGGTTTCAGGTGCCGCTGCCGCGGGGAGCGGGATCTTTGTTTTCGCCCTGGTGGTGGGGCTGTTGGATCAGATCCTGCCAACCCTGCCCAGGGTTTCCTTATCCTTGGCCGGGATCCCTGGGATCCTGGCTGGAATTGGGTCTGCCTATGGGGTTTGGCGGGTGGTTCAGATGGGTCTGCAGTCGGGCTCCTGGACTGATTTTCGGGCCTCGCTGGTAGCGGCTCTGTCTCCCTTTGATCCCGCCGATTATGGCGGCAACCCTCGGCAACCCGAGGAGGATTCTCTCCCTTTGCAGTCGGTTGACGAGGATCCTCAAACCCAGATCCGCGATCGACAAATTCTTGATCAAGCTGAGCAGCAGACGGAAACTGAAACCGAAGTAAGCGAACACACTCAAGTAAGACTGCAGGGCGAGCAGCACCAGGATCAAGCTTCGCAGGCCAAGGCCCAACAGTTGCAGCCCCTACAAGAATTGTCATCACCTTCTTCCCCAAGCCCTGAGTCGGCAAAACCCACACCAGAGCCAGAGCTCAACCAAAAACTTCGCCAACTCCAGATGCAGGTCGCCACTCTGAAAATAGAACTGGAACTCCAAGAAATCCAACTGCAGCAGTTGGAGGTGAGGCGGACTCGGCTTCAGCAGCAGAAGCAGAAACTCAAGCACGTTCTGCGTCGCACGGCGTCCGAAAATCAAAGGCTGCGCTTCTTACAGGAGCAAAAAGCCCGGCAACTGGAGCAAACTCAGCAAGAGCTGCAAGCTTTGCGGGAGTCCTACCGCGCCTTGCAAGTTCTCCAGGAAATAGGCTTCACCCTAACCCAAAACCTATCTCACAAAATAGCCGAAACGGAACCCTCTAAGCCCTCCGGCTAGCCGAAGTCTCAACTCACCCGTTTCAGGACAAATACACTCCCCTCGCTGCCCCGGCCCATCCGCAAATCTTCATCCAAATAGGTGATATCCAGCCAGCCCGTTGGCTCGCGGCGGCGAATATCGATTTGAATAGCCGGGATCCGCTCCGGAGCCCGCTCGAGCAAATAGAGAAAACTCTCGATCTCGTAGCTCATCAAAGCTTGGGATCCGAACACCAATCGCTCGAAAATCACCCTCACCCGACGCTCCGATTCGGGGTAAAAGCGTGCCGATACCGCCAAGATTCCCCGTGGCACCCAAGCCCCCAGCCAGCCGGATCCCTGGATCTCCGCCACGTTGAAGACCCGTCCAGCCTTGGCCCGAATACACTGGTAGATCTCGCCGGTGGTCAAAAAAGGCAACTGTGCCAGCCGCAGCAGAGCTGTGCTCGTGGTAAATAGGGTGAGCCAGTTCCCCTCCAACCCTTCAGGAGCCGATGTTGGCTTGGGGGTGGGGTTGAGCGCTTCTAGGACGGCAATTTGAGACAAAATCTGGGCTTTTTGGTCAGGGGAAACTTTCCGGCCCCGGTCGGTCGCCTCCAGTAGGTGCAGCAGAGCCGATTTTTGCTGAGCCAGGGCCTCAGACATGGGCACACTCCGAAGGCACTGACCCTATTTTAGAGAACGCGGGATCCCTCTGCCCTTAACCGTCTTCTCCCACCAGTTTCAGGTTCAGATCTGCCACCTGCTCATACCCTAGCCCGGCCCGCACCACCAGCGGCTCGGATCCAGTCAAATCGATTACCGTAGAGACCTTGGCCCGGCGGGGGGCATCGTCATCCAGCACCAGATCCACCTGTTTTTCCAACTGCCGCATTTCCTCAGCCGCAAAGATCCCACCCTCATCCCAGGGATCGCTCTCCCATTCCCAGGTTTGCCCAAAACTTAAGCCCAGGGATCCGACGGGATCCCCCCCCAGCTTGGCAGAGGTCGAGACAATTGGATTGCCCAACTCTTCCAGCAAAGCCTGACAAATGGCAGAATCGGGCACCCGGATGCCGGTGGTTTTCCGTTTGGGCTCCATCACCAACTTGGGCACCAGCTTGGTTGCTGGCAACAGAAACGTAAACGGGCCGGGGATCAGCCGCCGCATCAGTCGATAGGCTGAATCGGTGACCTGGGCATACTGGGCAATGCGCGAGAGAGAAGGACACAAGAAGGTGAGGGGTTTATCGTTGGAGAGGTGCTTGATGCGGCGTACCCGCTCCACTGCTTGTTTATGGGTCGCGTCGCAGCCAATGGCATAGACTGTATCGGTGGGGTAAAGCATCACCGCCCCCTCCCGCAAAGCCGCCGCAATCCGCCGGATGGAACGGGCCTGGGGCTGTTGCGGATGCAGCTTAAAGTACTCGGCCATCGGGCAGATGGGAAGAGGTCAAGACTGGGAGCAGCTACCCCCCAGGGGGTTTTCCACAAGAGGGCGGGGGGTCGGTGGCACCGACGCGGGCGGGGATCCCTGAGATTCGGGCCAGTCCTTCAGTTGTTGCATCAGGGCTTGGATGTGCAGACGGGGCAGATAGGGCCAGTCGCCCGCTTCTTCCAAATCTTGAAGCACCCGATACAGAGCTTGACGGGTATTGGGCAAAGACTCCCGAAAGGCACCTTCCAGGATCGCGCGGTGCAACTCCTCCAGCAGCCGCAGGAGCATCAGCAGCTCCACACACGCTCCCGCCCTCGCCTGAGCCGCCTGTTCAACAGCCAACATGATCTGACGCAAATCCGGTGGCAGATCCTCCGCCGAGATATACATGGCCACTCGTCTCTGGGTTCTGGGAAGGCAGGGGCTTTCCTATTCTAAGATTCTTCTGCCCTAGGACTGGATGGATTTTGCCCCCACAAGATCCAACCGCGCAGGCTGTTGGGATCCCCGACCCAGGCACTGCCACACCCGCTGCAAGAGGGCATCCAGCCCCTGCTTGGCAATCGCAGAAATGGTCACCACCGAAGTGCCGGCAGCAGCAGACAGCCTCTGGGCGCGCTCGGCAACCTGCTGGGGATCCAGAACATCGATCTTGTTCAAAACCAGGATTTGTGGCTTATCGATTAACCCGTGGCCGTAGGCGCGCAGCTCCTGCTGAATAACCTGGTAATCCTTGACGGGATCCGCCGCCGTGCCATCCACCAAATGAATCAGTACCCTGGTACGCTCCACATGGCGCAAAAACTCATGGCCCAGCCCCACCCCCAAGTGCGCCCCCTCGATCAGCCCCGGAATATCGGCAAACACCACCCCATCTCCCGATGGATGGGGCACCACCCCCAAATTGGGCTGCAACGTGGTGAAGGGGTAGTCAGCAATCTTGGGCCGGGCAGAGGAGACCACCGAAATCAGAGTGGACTTGCCCGCATTGGGCAGGCCGACAATGCCCACCTCGGCAATCAACTTCAGCTCCAGGCGCAGGCGCACCCGTTCTCCCGCTTCGCCCTTGGTGAATTGGCGGGGGGCGCGATTGTGGTTGCTCAAAAAATGGGCATTGCCTAAGCCGCCTTTGCCCCCACGGGCTACCAGCAATTGATCCCCCTTGCCCACCAGATCGCCCAACAATTCCCCCGTCTCCGCATTGAACACCACAGTACCGCAGGGCACCCGCACCAGCCGATCCGCACCACTGGCCCCGCTGCGATGGTTGGGCCCCCCTTTGGCCCCGTGTTCCGCTTTGATCACCGGTTGAAAGCGAAAATCCAACAGAGTTTGCAGGCCAGGATCTGCCACCAGGATCACTGAGCCGCCCCGCCCTCCATTGCCGCCGGATGGCCCCCCAGCCGGCACATACTTTTCACGGCGGAAGGCAACGATGCCATCTCCGCCATTCCCCCCTTGCACTTCAATTTCGGCTTGGTCGATAAAGTGCAATTGCTCTTCCTCCGAATCTTCTATCTTTCAGCTTGGCAAGATGCCGGGAAACTTGCCACAAAAGACGCTCCTCTAAGCTACGATGGTATTTCCCAGCCACATCCTCCCCAGGTGGGAAAGTGGAAGTGGGATCCTGCCAAACTCGATTGGCCTTCTACCCTTTATCCCGCGCAACTGATCTGTTACTGCACCCCTATGAGTCGATTCACTGCTGCCGATGTAGGTTTTACCACTGAAGACTTTGCCGCCCTTCTGGATAAGTACGACTATCACTTCAGCCCTGGCGAAATTGTGGCGGGTACAGTATTCTCGGTGGAGCCACGCGGTGCTTTGATCGATATTGGGGCCAAAACGGCTGCCTTTCTGCCGCTCCAGGAGATGTCGATTAGCCGCCTGGAAGACCCGCACGAGATGCTGCAGCCGGGAGAAACCCGCGAGTTTTTTATCCTCACCGAAGAAAACGAAGAGGGACAACTCACTCTTTCCATCCGTCGCATCGAGTACATGCGGGCCTGGGAACGGGTACGGCAGCTCCAGAAAGAAGATGCCACCGTTCGCTCAACCATTTTTGCTACCAACCGAGGTGGAGCCCTGGTGCGGATTGAGGGGCTGCGGGGCTTTATCCCCGGATCCCACATCAGCACCCGCAAGCCAAAAGAAGAGCTGGTGGGCGAAGAGCTGCCCCTGAAGTTTTTAGAGGTGGACGAAGACCGCAACCGCCTGGTGTTGAGCCATCGCCGCGCCTTGGTGGAGCGGAAGATGAACAAGCTGGAAGTGGGCGAGGTGGTGGTTGGCACGGTGCGGGGCATCAAGCCCTATGGTGCCTTTATCGATATTGGCGGCGTCTCCGGCCTGCTGCACATTTCCGAGATCTCCCACGATCATGTTGACACGCCCCACAGCGTCTTCAACGTCAACGACGAAGTGAAGGTGATGATCATCGATCTGGATGCGGAGCGGGGGCGGATCTCGCTGTCCACCAAGCAACTGGAGCCCAATCCCGGCGACATGATTCGGGATCCCAAGCTGGTTTACGAGAAGGCTGAGGAAATGGCAGCCAAGTACCGTGAGCAACTGCTGGCCGCTAAGCAAGGACAAGCGGCAGAGGCCCCACCGGAAGTGGTGGAAGAGGAGCTGGAATACGCGGCGACGGCTGTGGAATGATCACAAACTTTGCGTATTTCTGCCTGCTACAAGGCTTAGCTAGGCCGCCGAGAAGCCCGGCCCTCTCTCGCTTTAGCGGCGCGGAGCGCTTTGCATCAGCATGAGTGCGGAAGTATGTCACGGCATGAGCCTTTGGTTCCATCAGTGTGAGTGGGGAGCTGAGGAGCGATCCATAAGCCCGTGGGGGCGGGGGCAGTCCAAATGTCCGAAGAGACGGGTACTGCTGCTGTGGCGAAGTAGGCCGACGGCGCTCACGCAGGGCTGCAAACCTGCGCCAGTAACGGGAATCCCCCGCTCCTGAGCTTGAGGAGATGGTCAAAGACTGTAGATCTGCCCATCCATGAGCAGATGGGTGATGCCTTTCTTTTGCAGTTGGGTGCGCACAATCTCCAGGATGTAGCCGGGAAACTGGATCACCCGGTAGGGCGGGTAGGTGTTGCTGCCCCGACGGCTCATTTCGGAAAAGCGACGGGCCACCTTGTGGTTGTCGAAAATGGGCAGCGTATTGGCGTTGTCGATCCCTTCGATGGGCAGGGATCCCGAGCCAAAGAATTCTTTGAGAGGGCGGGTGGTCAGTTCTTGGTAGCGGTCAACAACGACATAGCAGGTTTCCGGTAGGGTGAGCTCTTCCAGGGGTAATACCTGAATTTGATAGCTGGGATCGGTGAGGGGATCCTCTTCTGGCCCATCTTCATCTTCTAGGAGATAGTCAGGGTCGTCCTCATCTTCGTCCTCGTCTTCAAGGTCACGGTCTTCTTCGGTCTCTTCCTCCACATCCTCCAGATCTTCCCGAAGCCCAGCCGCCAACGGCAGTTCTTCTGGGGGCAGTTTTGGCAGAGACTCTGTTCCAGCGGTGTTATCCTCGCCTTCCTCGTTTGCGTTCGGCTCTGCGGGGGGCTCCGGCAAGGGACATGGAGAAGGCAACTCCGGCTCCAGCGGCAAAATCTGCTGCTCTGGGGCTGGGATCCCGCCAACAACAGCTTTTTCCCCCATGTCTTTGCGGCGGGCAGCCGAGCGTTTGAGATGGATCAACCGCTGATACTCATCGGCAGCGATATTTTCCTTCAACACGCGGGTGATGGTGGTGATGCTCACCTGAAATTGCTCCGCCAATTCGACGGCGGTCGCTGCTGAGCCGCGGTAGGCGCTAACAATTTGCTGTTGTTCTTGCTCTGAAAGTTTGCTGCGAGCCATCCCAGGTCACCCAATCCAAAAACCGAAAAAACTGAAGAGGATCCTTAGCCAGCGGCGGTTGCCCCACACACCCGGCTGAGGCCGGCAGCCAGCTGTTCCGGCTCCAGCCCTTTGCCAATCAACACAATTTTGGACAAGCGGGGCTCATCGGGATCCCAGTCCCGTTCCAGAAAAAGGGTTTGCCGCTGGCCCACCTGATGAAAGATAACCCGCTGCGGCTCATCCACAACCCACAGCACCCCCTTGGCGCGAAAAAGGGTCTCGGGCATGTCTTGTAGCCAATCGCGAAAAGCCGCCAAATCCAGCGGCTGCTGCAGTTGAAAGCTCACCGATTGGATCCCGTCTTCCTCGAGGTGATGGCTATGGTGGGCCTCAGTCTCTGCATTGGGGAGCCTGGGATCCCACAATTCCGGACGAAAGGCATGCACATCCAAGATGCGGGCCAAGGGCACCTGGGCATGGGTGGTGAGCAGGCAAGGGGCATCGGGGTTGTAGCGGCGCAGATCCAGAAGGATCCGCTCTCGTTCGGCTTCGCCGATTAAGTCCACCTTGTTGAGCAACACAATGTCGGCACTGCTGATCTGGTGGGCAGCAGTTTGCGAGCGCCGGAAATTCTGCCAGTATTCGGCCCCATCCACCAACGTCACCACACCATCCAGGCGCAACTCCTCATGAAAAGTCCTCTGCACAAATAGCTCCGTCACCTGCCTGGGATCCGCTACCCCACTGGTTTCCACCACCAGGTAATCCAACGCCTGGGCACGCTGCAGCAGCTCTCGGGCTGCCTGTTCAAAATCTTCTCGCACCGTGCAACAAAGGCAACCATTGCTGAGCTGCATCAGCCCCTCTTCGGGCAGATTGATCAGCTCTCCATCGATGGAAATTTCGCCAAACTCGTTGAGGATCACTCCAATGCGCAACCCATGCTCCTCCTCCAAGATGCGCTTGAGTAGGGTAGTCTTACCACTGCCCAAAAAGCCCGTCAAGAGGGTAACCGGAAGCTGAGTTTTCATTGCCAATTCGGTCTACAACCAACAAATCCTCTCTAGTTCCCCACAGGCTCTACCAAGAAAACTGGGTTTAAAGCCCCGCCCTTCCAGGGCAGCTTTGTACTACTTTATACGTTTGTTATAGTTATATGTGTTTGTTAGCAGGGGCAGGGTAGTCAACTGCTCTCGCCTACGGCGGCGCGGAGCGCTATAAAAACCCGACAGTCTCGCGACTGGATCCAACCTAAACTAAATAGGTTTTAGTGCTATCGCAGAACCAGGAACCAGAATCCCTTTCCTTCGGGCAGGGGGGATATCAACAGCTTAGCCTTAGACTTACAGTCATTTCGATTCAAACTAGGACACTTTGCCCACACCTAAACCGTTGGTCGCGTCGTCGCGTCAGCGTTGCGAAGCAATATAGGGGGCCAGAAGGCTTTTCTCAGTAGCTCAGGTTCCCCATCTTAACCTGAAACAACCATAACCATAATTTTGGATTCCACCCAATGGCAAGTCCAACAGAAGGATCGGCAGCTCAGCAAACGTCGGCGCCACTTCTCTGGGTGAAAGCCTCAACCACTCCCCTTGCCGAATGCAGACTGCTAACCCCGTTCGGATTTTGGGGATCCCTGTAGGCGGAGCAACTCGATGGGTAGGCCATCGGGATCGGCAATGAAGGCCACCTCGTAGATTTGATTGCCGATTTGCTGCTGCTGGGGCGGGAGCAGCAGGGTGAACGGCACTTGCGCCTGCAGATGCTCCAAATAAGCGGCCAAGGATTCCCATGCAGGCTCGATCTCCAAAGCGGGATGGTAGTAGCCCACATAGTGGGGATCCCCAAAGGGATCCGGGGCAGGCCGGGGATCCGGCACCTGCATCAGCTCTAAGCGCCCCCAGGGACCACGCATCCAGCAGGCCAGCGTGATCCCGGCAGTAAAGCGTTCTTCCACCGCAAAGCCCAGCCCCTCGTAAAAAGCGATGGAGCGGAAGATATCGGCGGTGCGAATGGAAAAATGGTGTAGTTTCATCGTCCTGCAAAGCAGCCAGATGGGGCCAGACCGCTCGGATCATCGCCGATGACGGCTGGTCAAGCGCAGGTAGACTTGCTACGCTCCAGAAAAGTAGGCTGTCTATCTTAAGCACCTCTTGCAGTGTATGCTGGCCCGCCCAATCCTTGGGGCGGGAAATGCGACAACCTAAGCCGATTGCTGCCAACCTCAATTATGCCTAAGCTGGTCATTGTCGAATCTCCCACCAAAGCCCGTACCATCCGTGGATTCTTGCCCGCAGGGTACGAAGTTCAGGCCTCGATGGGACATGTGCGGGATCTCCCCGATTCGGCATCTGAAATTCCAGAAGAATTGAAAGGAGAAGAGTGGAGCCGCCTGGGGGTCAATGTCCACGCCGACTTCGAGCCCCTCTACGTCATCCCCAAGGACAAAAGAAAGGTGGTCAAGGAGCTGAAGGAAGCGCTCAAGAAGGCGGACGAGCTGATCCTGGCCACCGACGAAGACCGCGAAGGGGAAAGCATTAGCTGGCACTTGCAGCAGGTGCTGCAACCCAAAGTGCCCACCCGCCGCATGGTGTTCCACGAGATTACCCGCGAGGCCATTCAGGAGGCGCTGCAAAACTGCCGTGAGGTGGATGAACAACTGGTGCGTGCCCAGGAGACCCGCCGCATCTTGGATCGCCTGGTGGGCTATACCCTGTCGCCGCTGCTGTGGAAAAAAATTGCCCCCAAACTCTCGGCAGGGCGGGTGCAGTCGGTGGCGGTCAAGCTTTTGGTGGATCGAGAGCGGGAGCGGCGCGCCTTCAGAAAAGCCTCCTACTGGGATCTCAAAGCGGAGCTGCAGCCCAAAACGACCGTCGCCGGCCAGCAGGCTGTCTTTCCAGCAGAGCTGGTGAGCTTGGGTGGCAAACGCCTGGCCAATGGGCAAGACTTCGATCCCAGCACCGGCCAGCTCATTGCCGGGCGGGATGTGGTGTTGTTGGATCAGGCCCAGGCCGAGGCCCTGCGGGATCGCTTGCTGGGAAAAGCCTGGATCGTCAGCTCTGTGGAAGAGCGCCCCTCCACCCGCAAACCTGCCCCTCCCTTTACCACCTCCACCCTGCAGCAGGAGGCCAACCGCAAGCTGCACCTGTCGGCCCAGCAGACGATGCGCATTGCCCAAAAGCTCTACGAAGAGGGCTACATCACCTACATGCGCACCGATTCGGTCCACCTGTCGGAGCAGGCCATCCGCGCTGCCCGCGCCTGCGTGGAGTCGATGTACGGCAGAGAATATCTCAGCCCCGAGCCCCGTCAGTACACCACCAAAACCAAAGGGGCGCAAGAAGCCCACGAGGCCATTCGTCCTGCTGGATCAGAGTTTCGCCTGCCCAGCCAAACCCCCCTCTCCGGCCAGGAGCTGGCCCTCTACGACCTGATCTGGAAGCGCACCGTCGCCAGCCAAATGGCTGAGGCGCGGCAGACCCACACCATCGTACTCATCGCCGTAGACGATGCGGTGTTCCGGGCCAGCGGCAAGCGCATCGATTTTCCCGGCTTTTTCCGCGCCTATGTGGAGGGATCCGACGACCCCGATGCTGCCCTAGAGGATCGGGAGGTGCATCTGCCCCTGTTGCGGCAGGGGGATCCCCTCCGCTGCCAGAAGCTGGAACCCGTTGCCCACGAAACCCAGCCTCCAGCCCGATATACGGAAGCCTCCTTGGTCAAGGTGTTGGAAAGTGAGGGCATTGGCCGCCCCAGCACCTACGCCACCATCTTGAATACGATCATGAGCCGTGGCTACGTCAGGCCGATGGGGAATGCCCTCGTGCCCACCTACACGGCTTTTGCAGTCACCGAGCTACTGGAAAAATACTTTCCCAACCTGGTGAATACCCGCTTCACCGCCGAGATGGAGCAAACGCTGGACGACATTGCTTCTGGACAGGCGGAGTGGCTGCCCTATCTGCGCCATTTCTTCTTGGGCGAGCAGGGTCTCGAGGGACAGGTGAAGGCGCGCGAGCTGGAAATTGATTCCGGCCTGGCCCGCTCCATCCATCTGGAGAACCTGCCTGTCAAGATCGGCATTGGCCCCTATGGCCCCTATGTAGCAGTTGAAACTGAGTCTGGAGAGGTGCGCGCCAACTTGCCGGAGGATATTCCCCCCGCCGATCTGAGCGCAGAACACATTGCGGAGCTAATCCAGCGGAAGCAGGAAGGCCCCAAGCCCATTGCCTTTCACCCGGAAACCCAAGAGCCCATCTACGTGATCCCGCAGGGCCCCTATGGCCCCTATGTGCAGTTGGGGGAAGTTTCTGAGGACAACAAAAAACCCAAGCGCACCTCCCTGCCCAAAGGGTTGAAACCGGATCAGGTCACGCCAGAGATTGCCTTGGGGTTGCTGAGCTTGCCTCGCACCTTGGGGGAACACCCGGAATCGGGGAAAAAGGTGCAGGCCGGTATTGGCCGCTTCGGCCCCTACGTAGTCTGTGATGGCGATTTTCGCTCTCTGCCCGCCGAGGAGGATGTGCTGACCATCAGCCTGGAGCGGGCGCTGGAGCTGCTGGCCCAGCCCAAGAAAAGCCGTGGGCGCGCCTCGGCCAAGCCCTTGCGGGAGCTGGGATCCCATCCTGAGGATGGCGAGCCGGTTCATCTGCACGACGGCCCCTATGGGCTGTATGTCAAACATGGCAAGGTCAATGCCTCTTTGCCCAAAGGGATCCCTGCCGAAGCGGTTACCCTGGAAATGGCCCTGCAGGTGCTGGCTGAAAAAGAAGTCTCTTCTGCAGAGGTCAAGGGGAAAAGCCGCTCGACCGGCAAAGCGGGCTCCTCGGTCAGTAAAACCCAAGCCAAAACTGCCTCCAGCAGCCCTACAGCCCAGCCGGCTGGAGATGCTGTGCCGCAGAAGCGGCGTAAAGCACAAACCACTTCCACCGGCGGCGGGATGGCCAAAGAGCCGCAAGCGAATGGGTCAGCCCAGGTGGGATCCCGTCCCACCATTGTGAAGATCACCCCCAAAGCCCCCGCCTGAGGTCAGCTTCTTGGGGTGCGATGGCCCAAGGTCGCCTGCTCAAGGTGGCTTAGGGGTTAGCCATGTAACAGTTTTGCTGACGACACAACTGCTTCAAGGGCCGCAAGCAGCGGCCACAGCGGCTTCCCGATTGGCAATGCAACCCATTGCTTCTGCAAACGGCAAGGGATCCTGCTGCTGGCGCTTGAGAATCTGGGCATGTTCCAGCTCACTGCAGTAGCAGTAGGCAGGATGGCGACGATGGGGGTGTGCAAGGGACACGGGAGTAAATGAGAGTTGGAGTCGGGGCCAACAGCCTTCAGCTCAACGTTATCACCTGGGTGCCGGGGAAGTAGTGATTGAGGATTTGCGGCGCTGTGTAGCCCTGCTCGGCCAAGCCGCGGGATCCCCACTGACACAGTCCCACCCCATGCCCGGCTCCGCGATAGGTAAAAAGGTACACTTCCTGCTGGCCGGCCTTTGGCTGGAGACGTTCCCATGTGAAGCGGTTGCTGGGGAGGATCCCCCAACCCAGGGTTTGGCCAAGGCGCAGCACAAACTCTTGGCCAGTCAACAGTTGGGATCCAACGCGGATGCGCAGGGGGCGACCCCAGGGATCCGACTGCACAATCTCCAGATCGCCGTTGCCGAAGGCTGGCTCCAACTCCCGTCGGCTGAGCCGGACGCTGTGAGGGCCATAGAAGGGAGAGGCGCGACACCCGTCACAGATCACCCCTTGTAGGTAGGGGCGGGCGGGTGGGGCAAAAATATCCTGATTGGCGCTGGTGTGGCCCCCACAGGTGGAGTGAAACAGAACCTCTATCGGCTGGCCGGCATGGGTTAGGATCTGCCCTCGGGTTGCCCGCACCGCAGCAGTGGTCGCCGCCGTCTCATAGGCCAGGCCACCATAGAACTGGTGGGCGGTGGAGTCTTGCAATGGCCTTATCGGGGCAGAGGGCCATTCTCTTCTGGGGCCGGGGTGCAGATGGGGAATGGCCAAAGTGCGGGCCAAGATGGCTTGCGCCTGCAAGGCGGCGGCTGGCCAATCGGCAGGCATTTCGCTGGGCACCAAAGCCAGCAGATAGTCTTCCAACTTGACCCAGTTCACCAGATGCAGGCGACCTGAACCCTCCGGGCAAATCTGTACCCAACCCCGATAGCGACGCTCCTCCCCTGCGAAGCGGCGCAGGGCTCCCCCCTGTAGCCAAAGGGATCCCTGGTAGCGACGAGGCTGTCCCGGCCCGGTCAGAAGGAGCTCTTGGCGGCGAACCTGTAACTTCCAGGTGCCTGTTGGAAAAGGCTGCTGATTTAAAACAAAAGGGCCCATCAGCTCCAACTCGACCAAGGGATCCGCACTCCAGCGGCTGAACAGCTCCACGGCCAGCCAATCTCCGCGCCCGGACGTTTGGGCCTGCCGAGAGCCTCCCCAAACAGCCCACAGGGATCCCAGCACCATCGCCCCCAACTGTCGTCGCCGCATAGGCCCCATCCGGGCATCCTCTATCGATAGACCATTCCCCCAGAAATACTGTCAAGATGAGCTGGCCAGCAAAGGATCGTATCCCAGTTGCTGGGTAAGCCGGGCGCGGGCCAATTCCCGATATTCCCAAAAGTGTTCTCCTGCAGCGCAGAGGCCCAAATATAGGTTCAGCAGGCTCGGTTTCTGTCGCCAAATCGTCCATAGCTGCCGCCAAAATTGGGCGCGGATTTCGGGATGAAGGATCCCTTGCCGCCAGATGAGTTGTAGAAGCAGATGGATCCCTTTGCGAAGGGGCAGCTTCATCATTTGCCGCCGGCCATCTTTGATGCCGATATTCAGGCATTGTTGCAGGCAGCGAGACAAATATCGTGCAGGATCATACAGTTTCCAAAAACTTTCCAGATACTCTCGGGCAATCTCCGATAGAGAACGGGTGGGAATGAAATTCATCAGCGTATTTTGATCGCCGAACTCAGTCACGCCGATCCCTTCCAGCAAACGTTCCTCCTTCTTCAAGCGATTCCAGAGTTGCGTGTTTGGCAAAGCCTGTAAAATGCCTAACATCGGCTGAGGAATACCGGTTTGCTCGACAAAAGCCTGAATGCGCTCCCCTGCTCCTGGCCGCTCTCCATCAAAGCCCAGAATAAACCCAGCATAGATCAGCAGTCCGGCCTCGTTGATCTTGCGACAGGCCTCCACCAAAGGGTGACGGGTATTTTGTAGCTTTTGAGTCATCTGTAAGCTGTCTTGGTCTGGGGTCTCAATGCCCAAAAAGACAGCATAGAAACCCGCCTCTACCATTAACCTCATCAGTTCTTCATCTTCGGCCAGGTTGACTGAAGCCTCTGTCATAAAGGTAAATGGATAGTTGCGCTTCTGGCTCCAGGGGATCAGCTCTCGTAAAAATCGCTTGACGTTGCGCTGATTGCCGATAAAATTGTCATCCACTACAAATACCGAACCCCGCCAGCCCAAGTCATAGAGGGCCTGTAGCTCAGCTAGCACTTGACTTGGCTCTTTGGTTCTTGGCTTGCGTCCGTAAAGAGAGATGATATCGCAAAACTCGCAATTGAAGGGGCAACCTCGTGAAAACTGGACTGACATCATGAAGTATTGATCCATGGGCAGCAGATCAAACCTTGGCAAAGGACTTTGGGTTACATCCGGTTTTTCCGCAGCCCGAAAAATGCCCGACTCTTGCCCAGCTTCTAGAGCCTTGACAAAGGCCGGTATGGTCACTTCCCCTTCATCCAAAACCAAATAGTGAGCACCAGATTCCAGGGCATCCTGTGGCACAGAAGTTGGATAGGGTCCGCCCACCGCTACTTTTTTGCCCAACTGCACCGCTTTGCGAATGAGGGCGTGGAAATCCTGCTTCTGCACCAACATGGCTGACAAGATCACCAGATCGCACCACTGCCAATCGGCTTCTGTTTCATCAGCTACATTGCGATCCACAAAGCGAATCTCCCAGTGTTGGGGCAGCAAAGCAGCAACGGTGATCAAGCCCAGAGGTGGCATTAGCGCTTTTAGCCCCACCATCTCAATGGTGCGATTGTAAGACCAGAATGATTGAGGAAAACGCGGATAGAGCAGCAATGCCTTCATACCGACCAGCTCCTGAGTTGCAGATCGACCAACTTGATCCCCTACTGGTTTCCTATCGATTTGCTAGGCTTAGATAAAGCAGCCACAGATCAAACGCCTGCTCGCAATATCCTGCTGATGTTAGCCATTGGCAGATCTTGTGCAGGCTATCTGTGGAGAATCCTATGGTTCTGCGGCAAAAACTTAGCGGGCAGGGCCAATGGAGTAAAGCTTATCGGGATCCCTTAAAGTTGGTTTTGGTTATCGTCGGGCTGAGTGTTGACGTTCCCCTAGCGTACCCTCTGCAATCTTGAACCAAACCCTGCCCTCTCACGGCTGGGGACGAAGTCAGTTCGGCGCACCTTGCTCAAAAACCTGCTGAACCAAGCCGCTGACGATGGAAAGTACAATTGCGCCGATAAACGCCCAGCCGAAATTATCGATGTTGAAAGCATTCCCGGCCAGCTTATCGGCAATGGCTAGACAAATGCCGTTCAAAATCAGCCAAAACAAACCCAGGGTAAGAACCGTAATCGGCAGGGTGATCATCCGGAGAATCGGCCTAACCAAACCATTGACCAGACCAATGGCCAGAGCCGCCACCAAAGCCCCGCCAAACCCGGAGACGTGGATCCCGGGCAAAAGCCAAGCCAGGATCATTACACTCAAGGCTGACATCAGCCAGGTGGCCAAAAGAGTTGCCATGCTCCCTCCTCTGCCCTGATGGGGCCGCGATTTTGCCCTCTATGCTAGCTGATCTCCTCAGGGATCCCTTGCGCAGAAACCTCTTCAGGGCTGTAAGTTTGCAGGGCCAAAGCATGAATGCTCCGCCCCATGTGTTCCGCCAGAGCGGCATACACCAGGCGATGTCGCTGTAGGGTCGTTTTGCCGACAAACGAAGGCGACACTACTTGAACTCGGTAGTGCCCTCCTGTCCCGCCCCCGTGGCCGATGTGAAGGTGGGACTCATCCTCCACCTGCACATGAAGAGCCTGCAGCTTCTCCATCAGGTGCTGCCGAAGGTAGTCGGGGGTAAGCATGGCAACCCCTCTGGATGAGATGGGATCCCTTAAGATTGAGCCGTGGCCTTAGCAAAGGCTGCCTCGACCAGCGGACGCAGCTCGTTGCGGGCGTGCATCTCTTGGATGATGTCGCAACCGCCCACAAACTCCCCATCAATATAAATCTGCGGGATAGTAGGCCAGTTGGAAAACTCTTTAATCCCCTGG
The DNA here is from genome assembly GCF_054060435.1 of Thermostichus sp. MS-CIW-34. Lineage (NCBI taxonomy): Bacteria > Bacillati > Cyanobacteriota > Cyanophyceae > Thermostichales > Thermostichaceae > Thermostichus > Thermostichus sp. MS-CIW-34. Next base: position 38,993 of record NZ_JBSSDE010000012.1, read on the forward strand.
CGGATCTCAGGATCCTCGAGTACGTTAATCGCCGTGTAGGGGAAGCCCAAACTATCCAGCACACGAACGGCGGCATAGGAAAACCCACATTGGGGCATTTCCGGGGTGCCCTTCATGTAGATGAGCACCTTGTGGGTGCGGATTTGCTCACGGATTTTCTCTTCCAAAAGGGGATCCAGCATGGTGTTCAGCCACTATAGCGACAACAGTCGATAGGCAAACTGGCATCCTATCGAGATCTCATTTTCGTCTACTTTTAACATGCTCGACACTTTTCCCACGGTTGGGCCGAGAGATTCTCTCATAGACTCTGTTCTACGGACGCCACCAGCAAGCCCCATTGCCCAGGGCTGGCCCAAGCCCCCAACCTATCCAGGCAGCGACCCCAGGATCCATGTTAATTTCTACACCAACATGGTTAGCGACAGGGTCGGCGACAAACCTCAAACCCTGATTCTTCCGTTGACCCGGTCGATCCCGCTCTGGGCAAGGGTTTCAGGCCCCTCGGCGGAGAAAAACAAGGGGAAATTGCAGCCGAAAACAAGACCTCTGGGCAAGGGTTATAATGGGGGGGAGTCGCTTCCCTTCGGGGAAGTGGAATTAATGGAAACGCTGTAATTAAATTTCAACCCATGAAGTTTTTTGAAAAATACCTTACCGTTTGGGTCTCGCTATGCATTGCTGCAGGCATTGGTCTTGGGAAAATACTGGGGAATTCTGTTTCGGTGCTTGAAAGCTGGCAGATATATACCATCAACATTCCGGTAGCGGTGTTGGTTTGGATGATGATCTACCCGATGATGGTACAGGTTGATTTTTCATCGATAGGCGGTGTTTCAAAAAATTGGAAAGGGCTGGCGCTGACAGTTACTGTAAACTGGCTGATCAAACCTTTCACCATGGCATTGTTTGGATGGATTTTCTTTAAAAATCTGTATGCTACCTGGATCACTCCGGAAGATGCAGACCAGTACCTGGCAGGCGCCATTCTGCTGGGTGCCGCACCCTGCACAGCCATGGTTTTTGTGTGGAGTTATTTGGTAAAAGGCGATGCCAATTATACGTTAATACAAGTTTCAGTCAACGATCTTATTCTGCCGGTTGCATTTGTACCCATTGTAAAATGGCTGCTGGGAGTAACCAACATACAGATACCGTATGAAGTACTGATTACTTCGGTGGTTGTTTTTGTTGTTATACCGCTAACTACGGGCTATCTGACCAATCGGATATTGCCTCAACGAAAAGGAAAGGATTGGTTTGAACAAAAATTTCTTCCGGCACTTCGTCCTGTTTCCATACTAGCATTGCTTTCAACCCTGGTTTTACTCTTTGCCTTTCAGGGCGAACACATACTGGATCATCCATACACCATTTTGTTGATAGCCATACCACTGACCATTCAAACCTACTTCATATTTTTTATAACCTGGCTGGGTGGAAAATTGCTCCGTTTATCACATCCGGTTTGTGCACCGGCTGCGATGATTGGTGCCAGTAATTTTTTTGAACTCGCAGTTGCCGTGGCCATATCACTTTTTGGTCTTAATTCAGGTGCGTCGTTAGCCACGGTGGTTGGTGTACTCATAGAAGTACCCATCATGTTATCGTTGGTAGCCATCGCTAACAGTTGGAGGTATTAAATAAATCCAGATAAGTAACATTTCCCCATCCACTTCGCAATTGGAATCTGATTCTGGCGGCGGTTTGAGAAGCATACGGGCTTAAATCTATTGTCTTGATTGTCTTGATTGTCTTGGTTGCCCATTGTGATGGGGTAGGTACAAATGCAGTGGTCATATCAGGTGCTGTAGCCAATGGACTCGGGCCTGTATTATTACCATAAGATGCTAATCGTATCCAAGTATTGCCACAATCAGTGGTGATACTTACTATTAATGAATCAGTCGCTTCCCTTCGGGGAAGTGGAATTAATGGAAAAATTAATGGAAACAAACCAAGTGATCCCCTTTCACTTCCAGCCAGTGCCCACCTGGATAATCGGGGCTACGGCTGCCTCGGTCTGCTTTTAAGAGCTGGATCCCGGCTTCTACCTGGTCAAAGGTGGGGTGGTGGGGCAGCACCAAAGACAAAAATTGAAACATCACCTGCCGCTGCAGAGCCAAGGGGGCAGCCCGCAAGGGATCCCGTCGCAGCCCTGGCAAAGCGGGCTCATACACCTGCTGCCATAGCTGAGCTGCTTGGGCTACCACCAGCTCATGTTCTGCTTGGAGCAGCGTGGCAGCCCGATTCAGGGCCGCTTCCAGTTGCGGATTAAAGTGCTGCTTCAAGTAGGGCATCACCTCCAGGCGGAGACGGTTGCGGCAATGGGCCAGATCTTGGTTGCTGCGATCCGGCCAGACCGGCAATTGGTGCTGCTGGCAAAATTGTTCGGTTTCCCAACGGTATAGACCCAGCAGGGGTCGCACCATCTGGGCAGAGGTGGGATCCCGGTCGTCCAGGCGACGCTGCCAATCTAGGCTGCTCAGCCCGGCGGCTCCTGTCCCTCGCAGCAAGTTCCATAAAAATGTCTCGGCCCGGTCGCTGGCCGTATGCCCCATCACCACGGCGCTGCAGTCCCAGGTGCGGGCCCATTTCTCCAGTTGTTGGTAGCGCCAAGCCCTGGCCCCTGCTTCGTCTCGGCGGATGGGATCCGCAGTCTCAACAGCATGAGGCAGTCCCTGCTGCTGCAGCCACCCCTGCAAAAAGCGGGCACACTCCGTTTCATCTGCCGACCAGCGGTGATCGCAATGCAAAACGAAGAGCTGCCAGCCCCAGCGAGGCTGCAAATCCCGCAAGATCTGGAGCAGGCAAAAAGAATCTTGCCCGCCCGAAAAAGCCACCAGCAGCCGCTGGCCAGGGTGAAGAAGTTGCCGCTGCCGAATGGCGCACTGTACCCGCAGGTGGAGAGGAGAGAGCCTGGCCACAGCTTGCTATTGCTCAGGTGCAACCCAGACCCTGCCTGCCTTCATGGGATCCCTTAGGCAAGAGCTCGGGTCAGATGAGAGGCCACCGCCTGCACAGCAGCAATGCTGCGCTCGTAGGCCATTCGGGTCGGCCCCAGCAAGGTGACCGTACCCAGAGGAGCTGAGCGACGGTGGTAAGTGGAGGCGATAACCGTACAGTGGTGCAGAGACTCCAGTGGATTCTCGCTGCCAATGTAGATGATCACCGGGGTCTTGCGGGCAGACTGTCCCGACTCCTGATCCATCTCCGTTGAGCTCGGCAGAGAGGGCAAACCCCCATCGGCAAAATGGAGCCCAATCATCCCCTGAAGTTGCTTGGCTCCCTCCTCGATCAACTGCATCACTGCCTGCACCTGCCGGGCCTGGGAAAACTCCGGCTGACGCATCAACTCGGCCATACCGGCACTGAACACCTGCCCCAGAGAGGGCTGTAGACAGCGTTGCACCACCGAGCGCAGCAGTTGCTGGAGCCAATGGCCGTAGGTACGAAATTCTTCATCCAGTTTCAGCCAGCTCAGATCCTGCAACTCGGCAAAGGTTTTGCCCCGCAGCTTCAGGGTGAGAAAGTTGCTGAGCAATTGCAATTCATCTTCCAAATCCTCTCGGGAGTCGCTGGGCCAGTCGGGGGGGCTGACCAGAGCTGAATGGGTTTGATAGGAGTCGGTTACCACCAACACCATCACCCGCCCTGGCGCTACCGACACCAACTGCACATGATGAATGGCTACCACCGGCCCCTGAGGAGGAGTGATGAGAGCAATGCAACCGCTCAGATGGGCCAAAAGCTGAGCTACCCTTTGCAGGAGGCTGTCTAGGTCGTCTCCCAGCTCACGGCCAAGCTGATCCATCAACTGTTGCAGAGCGGGATGGGGATCCGGCTGAGGAGCATCGTGGGGGATCCCACCGCTGTTGGCAGAGGTCAACAAATCGTTGACATAAACCCGATAGCCAAAGTCGGAAGGAACCCGTCCGGCGGAGGTGTGAGGCTGAAACAGCAATCCCACTTGCTCAAGGGTGGCCAAGTCGTTGCGAATGGTGGCCGTGCTCACCCCAAAGTTATAGGACTGGGCCAAGGTTTTGGAACCGACAGGTTCAGCTGTAGCAATGTAGCTACGCACTGTCGCCCAGAGAATCTTCCGCTGGCGGGGAGTCAGTTCGAGTTTCATAGCCGATCAAAAGAACCCAGTCAACGCCTATCAAAGAAAACTGTTAATACAGAGCCGGTAAATTGCTCCAGGATAAACCAACTCAGAGCTGAGATAGGAATCCAGACAGACTTTTACATCTTCTAATCTATATGCATCTATTGTTACTCTTTATATAGCGGGTTGCCTAGGAAGGAAGCTGCAAAACCCGATGTCGGAAGAGGTTGAGACTGCTGCTTGTGCAGGAGAGAGTGAAATCTCTTGTAGCCTGGGCTCCCCTTTTTTGCCCAGAGGTGGTAGAAGATGAACTACGGCTAGCCACCTTGTTGCGTAGCAACAGTCCGCTGCGCCAAGACTGGGGATTTCTGCGCATGAGTTCGGTCAACTCTAGGCCAACTGGGCCTGCTGCTGTCCTCTTTGTATCCTTTTTTATCTTTGAGGTTGCCCCATGTACTTATCCCCCCAGGAGAAAGACAAGTTGTTGATCTACCTGGCTGCCCAGTTGGCTCGGGATCGGCGGCAGCGGGGCCTCAAACTCAATTACCCTGAGGCGGTGGCCTACTTGAGCGCAGCAGTCTTGGAAGGGGCGCGGGAGGGGAAAACAGTCGCCCAATTGATGAGCGAGGGGCTGACGTGGCTGACCCGCGAGGACGTGATGCCCGGGATCCCAGAGATGATCCCGGAAATTCAAGTGGAGGCTACTTTCCCCGACGGAACCAAGCTGGTTACCCTACACCACCCCATTCGCTAGGGATCCCCCAGATGCTCCAAAGACCGAAAAACTTCAGGAGGTTGTCCCCATGCCCTCTGGCCGCAAATCCAAAACCACGCCTGGCGCCAACGCGGAGCCAGCCCTAATCCCAGGGGAACTGTTGCTGGCAGAGGATCCCATCCAAGCCAACGTCGGACGGGCCACCGTGACCCTGGAGGTTACCAACCGAGGGGATCGGCCCATTCAGGTGGGATCCCATTTTCACTTTTTTGAGGTGAACCGAGCCCTGGTTTTCGATCGCGCCGCCAGCTTTGGCATGCGCCTCAACATCCCTTCCGGCAACGCAGTGCGTTTTGAGCCAGGGCAAACCCATCGGGTAACGCTGGTGGCTTTGGGGGGCAAGGGGTTGGTGCATGGCTTCAATCGGCTCACGGAGGGTACGGTACGCTCTGCCGCCCAAAAGCGGCTGGCCCTGGCCCGATTGCAGGAGTGGATGAGTCAAGCAGCCAATCCCTAGGGAGTACCGCCCCCCCCAAGTGTGCAGCTTTGGGCAGCGGTGTCAAGGCTCAACCCCATCCCCGTCTCTGCTCAGATTCAGGACAGTAGGGCTATCCTATTTCTGATACATTTACGCTGAACACTGCTGAACATCACTGTTCAACTATGCAGCGATAGCATTCTGTTTGTTTCCATTCGCGTTAGCGGGACGGAGTCCAAACAGAATGGCGGTATCCCGCAAAGCTTTGAGTAGAATACCCAAAGCGCAGTTTCCGTGTCGTCTTACTACCAATTTTCTGCTTTGCTTTGGCTACCATGTTGGCAGACTCGAAAGTAAACAGAAAGATCAACTGGTAGTAATCCGTACTGAACATATTATACATTACTTTCAGTATAGTTGAGCTTATTATTGACTAGAGTCATGCTCCTCTAGGAGCTGACAGATGTCAGAGCGCGAGACTGTCTTGTGGATGTGGGTGCAAGGCTTGGGGCTAAATCTTTCTGGGTTGGCGCTGTTGGCAGCAGCAGGCGCCGCCTTTGGGCCTCTCAGTTGGACAGGTGCAACGGTGGCGGTGATGTTGAAGCTCATTGGGGATAGCCAACTGGTGCGGGGCTACTGGCTCTGGCAAAGCCAGCGGCAACAGAAGGGATCCCAGCCCGTCAGCTCAGCAGCGGCAGTGCTCCACAGTCAAGCTTGAGACATTGCCCGGCACTTGTCCGGTCTCCGACTCGAGAATGCCAACGCGACCACCCCTACTCCCTTCTGGCACTGGCAAGCCTCACTGTACAAGCCTCACTGTAAATGAGCCACAGTCACTCCAGTACCGCCGTCTTCGGGATCAGCGGCTGAAAAACGCTGAACGCGCGGGTGATTTTGGAGATAAGCCTGGACGCCGGCTTTCAGGCGCCCTGTGCCGTGGCCGTGGATGATCCAAACCGGGCCGGGAGGAGCTTGGGCAAAGTGCTGTTCCAGAATGGCCTCAGCATCAGCAACGGTTTTCCCCCTCAGATCGAGGGTGTTCTGGCTGGTGCGCAGGTTCAGGGGAGCGGTGGCTGCAGGGGAGGGAGGTGGGGCTTTGGGGCGTTGGCGTTGCTTGGCCTGGTGTTCATCGATGGGATCCAACTGTCCCCGTGGCACTGTGAATTTGAGGATGCCGCTGCGCACTACATATACATCTCCTTCGATGGCGATCACCTCTCCCGTCTGCCCCAAGCCTCTCAGCCGCACCCGATCTCCCACCTCTGGCACAAACTCCATATCCACGGGCGGCGGTGGGGGAGAGTAGCGCTGCTGGATTTGCGCCAGCTCGGCAGTAATGCGTTGGGGATCCTCTCCCTGCTGCAATTTGCGGATGGCGGCAGCCACTTCCTGACGGGCAGCAGCCAACAGGGCTTGCAGTTCTTGGTTTTGCTTCTGCTCCAGCCGGGCTTCTCGCTCGGCGATTTGGCGGCTGCGCTGCTGCATTTGTTGATGTAGGCTCTCCAGCTCTCGATGCAGGGATCCCACCTGGGCCGCCCGCTCTTCCAATTGAGCCCGCTGCGCTTCCAGGCCGGCAATGACCCTATCCACCTGGCTTTCCCCTTGCAGGTGCCGCTGGGCCCGCCGCAGAATCTCTGGATCCAACTGCAGCCGTTGGGCAATGGCCAAGGCGTTGGAGCGGCCTGGGATCCCCCACAAGAGGCGATAGGTGGGGGCCAGGGTGACCTCGTCGAACTCCACCGAGGCATTTTCAAAGCCGGGATGTTGGTATTTCAGGGCCTTTAGCTCGCCGTAGTGGGTGGTAGCCAGGGTGAGCAGTGCCCTTTCCGAGAGGTACTCCAATAGCCCAGCCGCCAGGGCAGCTCCTTCGGTGGGATCCGTGCCCGCCCCCACCTCATCCAACAGGACAAGGGCCGGCTCCGGAGCAGACTGCAGGGCCTGCACGATGCGGCTGATGCGGCGGATGTGCCCCGAAAAGGTGGAGAGATTTTGTTGCAGCGACTGCTCGTCCCCAATGTCGGCGTAAACCCCGTCGAACCAAGGCAGCTGGGGCGGATCCTGAGCCGGCAGGAAGATCCCCGCCTTGGCCATGAGCACCAACAGCCCCAGGGTTTTCAAGGCAACGGTTTTGCCGCCGGTGTTGGGGCCGGTGATAACCACGACACGAATGGAGTCCGCGAGGGTGAAGTCGATGGGGACAACGGCAGAGCCTTGACCCTCCGAAGGGGCAGCGGCGCGGGACTGCCAGAGCAGCAGGGGGTGCTTGGCCTGACGCAGGCGCAATCCTGCCGAGACAAACTGGGGACGATTGCCCTCCAGCCAGAGGCTGTAGCGACCCCGAGCCAGAGCCACATCCAACCCCACCATCACCCCCTGCAGATGCTCCAGATCGGTGGCCACGGCTGCCACCTGAGCCGAGAGCGCGGCCAAGATCCGCTCTTCCTCCGCCTGAATCTGAGCTTGGGTTTCTCGCCAGCGGTTGCCCAGTTCCACCACAGCGTAGGGCTCCACATAGAGGGTGGCTCCACTGGCAGAGCTGTCGTGCACAAGGCCGCGGATGAGATCCCGATGGGTGGCCTTGATCATCAGGACAAACCGTCCCTGCCGCTGGCCAATCAGGGTATCCTGCAGCGCCTGGGGATACTGGCTCATCAATTGTTGCAGCTGCTCTTGGATCTGGCTGCGTTGCCGCCGCTGCTGCTGGCGCAGATCCGCAAGGGTAGGGCTGGCGCTGTCCCGCACCTCACCATGCTCCTCCAGGCAGCGGAAGATCTCCTGCTCCAGCTCCGGGTAGGTGCGCAGGTTGCTCACCCAGGCCTGCAGGTGGGGCAGATGGTCATGATCATCGATCAGGCGGCGGATGCGGCGGGCTGCCCCCAGAGTTGTAGCGATCTGCACCAGCTCTTCCCCGCTCAGGATCCCCCCCCGTTCGGCCCGTTCCAAAGCCGGCAGCAAGTTGTGGATCCCTGCCATGGAAAGGCCCCCCGCCTGTGTGCGATCGAGGCGGATCGCCTCTTCCGTCTGCTCAAGGTAGGCTTCGCTGTCGGCGCGGCTCTGCCAGGGATCCAGCTCCAAGCAGGCGCGGCGGCCCAAGGGTGTGGCCGCAAAGGTGGCCAAGTGCTGACAAAGGCGGGGCCACTCCAGCAATTCCAAGGTTTCTTGCCGTTCGCCTTGGGAGGCCGTAGGCCTTGGGGAGGGATCGGGCTTGGAGAAGACTGGCAGCGGGTGCAAGGTGGGGACAGTGGGCATTAACCATTCAGCGATGCAAAGAACCCTGGAGACGCAGTTGCTTCATCTCTTGCAAAAACTGCTGTTGATACTTGAGGAAGGCAGTGTGCCACTCGCGGAAGCGACGTTCGCCATCCCGCACCAGCATCTGGCGGTACTGCTCTGAGTTGAGGCGGGGCTGAGCAAAAGATGGGTTCATAGGGATCGGGGACGCTCTCCATCCTATTGTGGCAGGCTCTGGGTCGGCTTCCACAGATAGCTTTTGGTGAGAGGGGCACGCTGATAATGGCGCCGTTGTCTCACGCGCTGCCTCTGGTGATCTTCCCAAGAAGCTGAGCTCACCGAAAAACTGGGTTCAAAGCCCCGCCCTACCGCTGTGGGGTTCGCCTTGGGTGTCCTGTGGAGGGTGGAAGTGAGCTGCATTCACGGCCAAACTGAACCTCACAAGCCTGCCATACTGAAGGAAGTTGCTGCACTCAAAACACTCAAGATCCGTGCGCAAACGAGTCACCCTCATTTTCCCCCGCCATTTGGTGAATGTGCCTCTCACCTATCGGTTGGCCAAAGACTTCGATGTGGCTGCCAATATCGTGCGCGCCAGGGTAGCCCCCAACGAAGTGGGTACTTTGGTGGTGGAGCTGTCGGGGGATATCGACCAGGTGGAAGCAGGATTGGAATGGGTACAGTCTTTGGGCATTGAGGTGACTGAACGGGCCAAGGAAATTCAAATCGACCCAGACTTGTGCGTGGACTGTGGATTGTGTACGGGAGTTTGCCCAACCGAGGCCCTGAAGATTTCTGCTCCCAGCTGGAAGCTGGAGTTCTCTCGCAACCGCTGCGTCATGTGCGAACAGTGCGTACCCACCTGCCCCGTTGGGGCGATCAGCACCAGCTTGTAGTCAGTTGGCCGAGTTACCGACTTCCTTCAGCCGACAAATCTCTTCACAATGCCGTTAACAATGCTGTTAGACTTGCTGGACACAGGTCAAATAGCTGCGGAGCGCACTCGACATGGCTTCTACTACATCGTTGATTGGGTTAACTTATGCCGGTTTGGCTGTTCTCTATTTGCTGGTGCTGCCTCTGTTGTCTCTGCTGTACGTGGACAAACGCTGGACTTCAGGCAGTGCTTGGGAAAAGGTGCTGATGTTTTTCTTGGTCTTGTTTTTCTTTCCCGGCATGGTGCTCTTGGCTCCCTTCATGACGTTTCGGCCCAAGCCTCGGTCGCTGTAAGGTCAGCCGTTTGTCGATCCACTGAGCCATGCGCAGATTGGACGTTCTTGGCATAGGCTTGGCCCTGCTGCTGGGGGGAGGGATCCTCTACGGCCTGCTGCTTTGGGCGGGCTTGGATACGGGGGCCGCGCAGCAGATATCGAGCGTGGTGCTTCTATTGGCCTGCTTGGGGTGGACTTTTGGCTACCTGAAGCGGGTGCTGCGTGGGGAAATGACCCTGAAGGCTCAATGGGCCAGCTTCGAGACCCAGCAGATTCAAGAGAGGCTCCGCTCCCTCTCCCCAGAAGAGTTGCAGGCCCTGCAAGCTGAATTGGAAAGTGAGAAAGAAGGGATCCCGGATTGGGTTGAGCAGGAGAAACATTGAGGCCATTGGACAGGCCGCACCCAGAAATTGGCTGTCGGCTGCTGGGGATCCAGGTTTAAGGGTATGGAGCGTCGGGCTTAAACCGCAACACTTGTATATCTGTATATCCGGTTACCATTTGCTTCCCCTAAGAATGCTACATTACGCCCCGCACAAGATTCTGGCGTACGACGGATTATTAAGTGGTGCAAGCCTTTGCCTTTCCTTCTACTCGCATATCTCCATCCACTGTGAGAAAAACCATACTGCTAGCTCAGGGCCAGCCCTTGCAATCTCATCTCTGGCAGTTGGGGCTGGAGTCTCAGGGGCACTCTGTGGTGCCGATTTCCCCACGTGAAGATCTGCTAGAGGCGGCAACAAGCCAGCCGCTGGATCTGATGGTGGTGGACATGACGACGGGGCTGTTTAACCCCTATGCCTTTTGTCGAGAGTGCCAAAGTAAGCTGCCCAACATCCCTGTTATCCTGACTCATCACCCCCGCCGCCACATCGAGCCTGCAGAGCGGCGCTGGGCAATTTATCAGGGGGCAGCAGATGTGATCCCTGGCTTGGCGGAGGCCGGCGACCTTCTCCACTCCCTCGAACGGATTTACGAGGCTGCCAGGTGGTTTTTGCCTATTGACACGGAGGCGCTCCACAGGGCTCTGAAGCAAGCGGGCTTATGGCCGGCGGAGGTCAGCCGTACATCTTCTTCCACCCCTCCCCCGCAGCCGAGCGCCCACTCTCCCACCGCCCCTCCACAACCCATCACCGCGGAAGGGGATCCAGGGCAAAAAGACTTGACCCCGCAGGTGAAGTACCGACTGATGTACCGGGGTCGCCCTGTCGATTGAGGTACTCGTTCCAACCTGCCGTCACTCGTTTTTCCTCGTAGCTTCTCGTAGCTTCTTGCCCTGCCAGGGTTAAGCTGCCGATTGGCAACGAGCAGGATGCAATCGCTGCAGCCCCGGGCAGCAGTGTATGGCCTCGCCGTGCAAGCTACCCGTCTTGTTCAGCGTCAATGTATCAGCGAAGTCTGCTGGCAGAAATTGTGGAATGGATCACCTGGCCAGCAGAGGGGCCTGCAGAACTGATAGAGTTTTGGCACCTCTGCCTTCCCATTGCCCATGACCAAGCCCAAAGCCGGGATCCTCTACAACGACGCCAAACCCGCCGCCAAACGCAGCAGCGAAACCCTAGCCCGCTGGTTTCAGGAGCAGGGCTGGGAAGTCTGTGTGGCCCCCAACTGGGGCGGTATCCTCGGTTATGCCAAGCCCGACAGCCCCATCTGCCTGACCAAAGTAGATAGCCTGGCCCCGGCTGGATTTGATCAAACCATGAAGTTTGCGGTGGTGTTGGGGGGAGATGGCACCGTCCTGGCAGCAGCACGGCAACTGGCCCCCAAAGGGATCCCCTTGTTGGCGGTGAATACGGGCCATCTGGGCTTTCTGACGGAGACCTACCTTCCTCACCTAGAAGAGGCAGCCAGTGCCGCCATTGCCGGGGAATACACCCTGGATCGCCGCAGCATGTTGCTGGTGCAAGCCTACCGAGGGCAAGAATTGCGCTGGGAGGTCTTGAGCTTAAACGAGATGGTGTTGCACCGCGAGCCTTTGACCAGCATGTGCCACTTCGAGATCACCATCGGGGATCACTCACCTCTGGATGTGGCTGCCGACGGAGTCATCTTGGCTACTCCCACCGGCTCGACGGCCTATGCCCTCTCGGCGGGTGGGCCGGTGATCACACCGGGGGTGCCGGTTTTGCAGCTGATTCCCATCTGCCCCCATTCCATGGCGTCGCGGGCCTTGGTCTTCCCCGATTCGGAGGAGGTATGGATTAGCCCCGTTACCCCTCAGCCACTGGTTTTGGTGGTAGATGGAAATGCCGGCTGCTACATCATGCCGGAAGACCAGATTCGGGTGGTACGTGCCCCCTATTGGACAGATTTGATGCGCCTGCGCCGACCGGAATTTTTCCGGGTTATGCGAGAGAAGTTGGGGTGGGGACTGCCCCACGCTTCCAAGCCCACGTCGGTGGAGTTGCCTTAACTTTGCCGAGGCAGGACAAGCCATAGCTGCAAAATGGCCAATGCCCTTAACAACTCCACCCCTCTGTCGCTATGATGGTTAGGCTCGGAAGCGGATGTGGCGGAATTGGTATACGCGCACGTTTGAGGGGCGTGTGGCTTTGCCTTGCGAGTTCGAGTCTCGCCATCCGCATTACGCAATTAGTACGCGTTATTCATTAGTCCCTCTCCCAGAGAGGGAGAGGGGAAGCTGGCTTCGGCCTTTGGCACTATTCCCGAACGGCACCCTGCAGGCGTGCGCCCCAGGTGCGAGCAAAGCGCAGGTCAGCCCCAACCAGGTTGGCGTCGCGTAGATCGGCCCCCCGCAAGTCGGCGCCGTACAGGGATGCAGAAGAGAGATCGGCCCCCCGCAGGTTGGCCCCCCGCAAGTCTGCCCCCTCCAGGTAAGCGCCACTCAGGTTGGCTCCCCCCAATTGAGCCCGCCGCAAATTGGCCCCCACCAGGTAAGACTGGCTGAGATCGGCGCCCGTCAAGATGGTGCGCTCCAGATTGGCCTCGATGAGATCGGAACCGCTGAAATTGGCCTCCGCCAAATCCAGATTGCTCAGCTCAATGGATCCCAGGCGGCAGTTGGGACAGGTGCGGGAAGCCATGAGGTAGCGCATAAAACAAGAGTTGTAGGTTGTGGCTGCGGCAGAGGAAGCCAAGGCTGCCGTGGCCAGTAGTGCCCAAATGGCGGGAACTTTGAGATTGAGGTTCATGGTTACCAAGCCTCACAATTTTGAAGGTTTACGTGAAGGGACACAGCAGAGGGGGATGGTTCTGCGCTGGTCACATGATAGTGGCATCTTCTGGCTTCGGCCACTCCGCAGGTCTGTCTGGCCCACCTGATAGCAGGCTCTCTCAGGGCGGGATGACGTTTGGAGTCCTATCGTCCCGAAGCTGCCGGGCCGTTGCCAACACTGGGAAGGGGTGGATCTTTGAGCAGCGGCTGCACCCAATGCCAAGACAGTTGCCCCAACCCCACCAAAACCCCGAGTATTGCCGAGGAAGTCAGGACGCGATCCCAGCGGATTTCCCGCCAGCCGGCAGGGCTGGTTGTTGGCCTTCTTGGGTTGAGTTTCTCGACAACAGGAAGCGGGCGATGGCGCAAAAAGTGCCCACAGCGACGACAGCGATAATCGGAGTTGGAGTTGAGCCAGTAGCAAGCTGGGCAGCGAAGCATGGGAAGGCCAGGGATCCCCTAGTGAAATGATCCCATTTTGAGGGGGGCGAGCAGTTGCCGTGAGCTATATGAGAACCCCATTAAGGATCCCTCCGGTTGGCTTGAGAGGGATCCACTTTGCCTACACTCCCCTGGATTGTGGGCGGGGTTTGGGGCATCTTTGAGGAAGTAGCCTGTGCGCTGCGGCAGCCGGGATCCCTGTCGGTTGGAGAGAATCAGCCCTACAGAATCAGTAAGCATTGATCAGCAGCCCTGTGCCGGCCCTATGCAGATCTACTTAGAAAACATCTGTAAGCGCTATGGCCGCCGTGAGGTGGTGAGCGACGTTAGCCTGAACATTCAGCAGGGGGAAATCGTGGGGCTCCTGGGCCCCAATGGGGCGGGGAAAACCACCACGTTCTACATCATGACTGGCCTGATCCAGCCCAACCGCGGCCATGTCTGGTTGGATGACCAAGACATCACCCACCTGCCCATGCATCGCCGGGCCCAATTGGGGATCGGCTACCTGGCCCAGGAGCCGAGTATTTTTCGTCGCCTCAGCATCCAAGACAACCTGCTGCTGATCATGGAGCAAACGGGGGTGCCTCGCCGCCTCTGGCAGCAGCGGCTCAACCAACTGCTGGAGGAGTTTCGCATCGCCCACGTGGCCCACAGCCTGGGCCTGCAGGTATCGGGGGGGGAGCGTCGCCGAGCGGAGATCGCCCGTGCCTTGGCCGCTGGGATCCACGGGCCGAAATTTCTGCTGCTGGATGAGCCCTTTGCGGGGGTGGATCCCATCGCGGTGGCGGATATTCAGGAGGTGGTGGCCAAGCTCAAGCAACGGGGCATCGGTGTTTTGATTACTGACCACAACGTGCGGGAGACGCTGGAGATCACCGACCGGGCCTATATCCTCAACGACGGGGCCATTTTGGCCAAGGGCACGGCGGCGGAGCTGGCGGCGGATCCCTTGGTGCGCAAGTATTACCTGGGGGAGAAGTTCCGTCTCTAGGGCAGCTCCAGGTCACCTCCAGGAGTACAGAGCTCGCAGGCGTTGGCTTTTCTTGTGCTGGTGGGTCTGCATCCGAGCCAGCAGCTCGTCCAGGAGGGCAACCGCCTCCAGCAGGTAGGGGCCCTTGTTGAGCATCACACATTCGGCGCGGGCAGACATCACCGCATCGGAAAGCTCAGGCCGCGAGGGCAAGCCCTCCTTGGTGAGCTGATCCAGCACCTGGGTAGCCCAGACCACCGGCACCTGGGCTGCCTCGCAGATCCACAGCAGTTCCTCCTGGATCTCGCCCAAGCGCAGCCAACCGATCTCCACAGCCAGATCGCCACGGGCAATCATCACCCCCAGGGGCCGGCAGCCGGCAACGGTCGCGATCAAGGCCGGCAGATTTTTTACCGCCCGCTGCGTTTCCATCTTGAGGATCAAGCCCAAATCGGGGCGAGCCTGCCGCCGCTCCAGCTCAGAAACCAGCAACTGCAAGTCCGCTGGCTGCTGGACAAAGGAATAGCCCACCAAGTCGGCATGCCGCACCACAAAGTCCAGGTCTTGGCAGTCTTTGTCGGTAAGGGAACGGATCTGGAGCTGACTGTCAGCTAGAAATCGCAGGAGCCCCGCACTGTACCCATAGGGTCAGTGCCGGGAGGAATGCGAGGTTACAATATAACCATGACCCAAGTCCTGACCGTCTCCTGCAAGCTCAAGGTACCCCAGTCGCAAGCCGCCAAATTGGACGCGACGATGGAGGCTTTTGGCCAAGCCTTGAATTGGGTCAACCAGAACACGCCGGAGAAGATCGTCAACGCGGTCAAGCTGCAATCCCTTTGCTACTACGAGATTCGAGCCCGGTTCGACTTGTCCAGTAACTTGGCTCAGCAGGTCTGCAGACGGCTGGCCGGCGCCCGTAAAGTTGCCCAACAGAAAAACCGCCCCGTCAAAGCGTTCAAAGGGGGCTTCGCTACCTACGACGCTCGCATCTTTTCGTTCCGTCAAAAAGACTGGACGGTGTCGCTGACCACGGTGGAAGGGAGAGAACGCTTTGAACTAGCCATTGGCAACTACCAGCGTGGGATGCTGGCTGGTTCCAACCCCAAAGCTGCCACCCTGGTCAAGCGCAAAGATGGCTCCTACTACATCCAGATTTGCGTAGAGGAAAAAACACCCAAACAACAAGATACCGACAAGGTGATCGGGGTGGACTTGGGAAGGACGGATATTGCTCATACGTCAGACGGGGACAATTGGAATGGACAACAGTTGAACCGAGTCCGAGACCACTACTCCCGGTTGAGGGCGGTACTCCAACGCAAAGCCAGTAAGGGCACCCGCAGTTCGCGGCGCAGATGCAGAGAACTGTTGCAACGGCTGTCTGGCAAGGAGAGACGCTTTCAAGTGTGGGTCAATCATCGCATCTCTAAAGCTATTGTCTCTAGGGCAAAAGCTACCAACAGCGCTATCGCTCTGGAAGACCTGACAGGGATCCGTGAAAGAGTCAATCAACAGCCGCGCAACAAGGCCGAACGGCGCAGAACCAACAGTTGGGCGTTCTACCAACTACGCCAGTTTCTGGAATACAAGGCGAGGGTTGCAGGGGTTTCTCTGATTCTTGTGCCGCCCGCCTACACGTCGCAGACCTGCCACAAGTGTTTGCATATCCATCCCGATCCTGCGCAATCCTACCGCAGTGGCAAGTCGTTCAAGTGTGGGCACTGTGGATGGGAAGGGGATGCGGATTTGAATGGTGCGAATGTGATTGCGCTCTTGGGGGCTGTCGTAAACCAGCCTAGAGGTCCGGGCTTGTTTTGTTCTCTGGTAGAGCAGAGCAGGCTCAGGGCTACTGAAAGCCCGCTCCGTACCGCTTAGCGGTCGGAGCCGGGTAGTTTACGAAAATTGAGGCCTTTTTCTGCTCGCAACTTCTTGCCCTGAGGGGCAACTTTGTCCACCTCCAGCACCACGCCTGCCGGCTCGATCCTTACCACGCGGGCGCCGATTTTGCCGTCGTCGATCCAAACACTTGCCCCTACCTGCAGGTGCGCCAAAACCTCCGGCAGGCTGCAGGTCACCTGGCAGGAGATATCGGCGCTGGCCTCAGGAACCTTCGCGGTGAGCAGGATGCGATCCCCGCGGTACACCTTGGTTTTGCCGGGGGGCATGGCCACTGGGCCGGTGCGGATCTTGGGGCCAGCCAGGTCCAGCAAAATCTTGCAACGCCGTTGGGTCTGGGCTTCGGCCTGGCGCAAGTGGGCCACCATTTTCTCCCACACCGAGGGCTCGTCGTGGGCGCAGTTGATGCGGGCCACGTTCATGCCCCGCTCCAACAACTGCAGCAACAGCTCCGGCTGCTCGGCGGCTTCGCTGGGCAGGGTCACCATGATGCGCGCGCGGCGATGGGGAGAAGGGGGGCCAAACAGCGCCTCGGCGTGCTGCTCTAGTGCCGTATCCCCGGCGTAAAACTCTTCATAGCTGGGTGCCGTATGGGTCAAACCCTGGGTGGCTGCCAAAATAGCAATCACCGCATCCAGGCCCTCCAGAACCCGCGACTCACAGCGCCCCAGCGAGGACAGCCCCGCAGCCGCCAGCTCCAGTTGCAAGCTGCGCAGATCCTGTTGGCGCAGCGCCAGGTAGCGCGCCAGGTTGTGGATGGCCGCAGGAGGGCTCGTAAGGCAGCCCCAAGCGGCCAAGTATTTCTGGGATCCCTCTACAACCTGCTGCCGCAGCTCCAGGAGCCGCTCCAGCAAACTCCTAAGATTGCAGGAGGGGGAAGAGGAGGAAACCATGTCGAAAGTCTTCCCAAGACAAACCCGGCCCAATTCTATGCCTGAGCTTACTTGGGGTCGATCATAGGCGGGTTAGGTTGAGAAAGGAAGGCGATAGCCTTTCATTGCCCAGTGTTCCGGTCTAGAGTCGTTAACAGCCTTCGGCTGTCCTGCCTACTACTTCCTTGGGTTGCGTGAAACTTCATTCTCTCCCTCCTGCCCGTTCCCGCGAGCGGCCTGACCACAGGCTCTCCCTCGTTTGCGCGGTGGGCCTGATGGATCGCTATGTCCTCTCGGAGATGCTGCTGCCGTTTCTCTTTGGGGTGGGAGCTTTCACAACCTTGGTGATGGCGGTGGGATCCCTGTTCGAGCTGGTGCGCCTGGTGGTGGAAGCGGGTCTGTCGCTTTCGGCGGCGTTACAGGTGTTTGTGTTGCGGGCGCCGGGGATCATCGTTTTGACGTTCCCGATGTCCATGTTGCTGGCGACGTTGCTGGCCTACGGGCGCTTGTCTGCCGACAACGAGATCACGGCCTTGCGCGGATGCGGGGTGAGCCTTTACCGCCTCATGGTGCCTGCCCTCATCCTCAGCTTGTTGGTGACGACGTTAACGTTTCTGTTCAATGAGCTGGTGGTGCCGGTGAGCAATCGCCAGGCAGCCACGACTTTGAACCGAGCTTTAAATCGGGATCCGGACTTCCGGCGGGAGAATATCCTCTACCAAGAATTTGGCGAGATCCTCATGCCTGAGCCAGACGGCACCTTTTCCCGGCGACAAGGGCTAACCCGTCAGTTCTACGCCCGCAGCTTCGATGGAAAGCAAATGCGCGGCATTATCGTCCTGGATTTTTCCAACGAGGCGCTCAACCAAATTCTGCTGGCCCAGCGGGGGCGCTGGGATCCCCAAGAGAATCTTTGGGTGTTTGAGGATGGCACCAACTACATCGTTTCTCCGGATGGCACCTACAGCAACATTGCCACCTTCAGCCGGCAGGAGTTGCGTCTGCCTCGCGCGCCGCTGGAGCTGGCTCAGGAGATTCGCAGCCCTGAGGAAATGAACATTCGGGAGCTGAAGCATTACATCGAGGTGATCGCCAGTTCTGGAGATCTGCAACGGGTGCGCCGTCTGCAGGTCAGCCTCAACCAAAAGTATGCCATTCCTTTCGCGTGTCTGGCGTTTACCCTGATTGGGGTGCCTTTGGGGCTGCGCCCGCAGCGCACCGGTTCCTCTTTGGGGTTGGGCATCAGTGTGCTGATTATCTTTGCCTTCTATGTGCTGCTGTTCATCACCCAGGCGCTGGGACAAATTGGGACGCTGGGGCCAGCAATGGCGGCTTGGTTGCCCAACTTGATCTGTGCCGCCGTAGGGCTGGGGTTGCTTTACCGAGCCAATCAGTAGCTGCTGGGCACCGTTTCTCCAGATGTAGGATCAGGGTTGCCTGTGTATTCTGGAGAGCCCCCCATGGAAGTTCAAGCTTGGATGAATTGGATGTTTGGCGGATTAGCCCTGCTGATCTTGGGGGGAGGCATGCTGATGATGTTCACCACGGTGTTCACCACCAAAGGGCCCCAGCCCGAGGATTCTCAGTCGGATCCCCAAAAGGGGCGAGCCTAGCCCAAGGCCCGGTGACGGGATCCCTGGCATCCAGCTACATGCCTTCATGGGTTGTCAGTCTGGGCCGAGAGAGAACTAGTCCCGCTCCTGTTGGCGGAGCCGCTGCAGAAGCGAGAGGGGTTTCTCTTCCTCTGGCCCTTTCTTTTCAGTCGCAGTTGGCAGGGCGGCTGTTTCTGTTTTCTGAGGTTCGAGCAAAAGCTTGGCGGCTTCTGACTCAACGGCTGGAGGGCGAGCCGGGTTCTCCCCTTGTTGGCCGGGCAAGGGAACAGACTCCAGAGTGGCCAGCAGAGCTTGAATATGGCTGTGGGTTTCGGGATGGTTGCTGGCGGCATGGGCCAAGAGGGTGAGCTGCTCTTTGGCAGCGACCAGGTTCCCCAGCTTGAGATCCACCAAGGCCAGTTGATAGCGAGCCTTAAAGCCACTGGGATCCACCTCCACCGAGCGCTGAAAGGCGGCGCGGGCCTCCGCCAGCTTGCCTTGACGGGCATAGATCAAGCCGAGGTTGAAAGGCACGTCGGGATCCCGTTCGCTGGGCAGCACCAAGGTTTTTTCTTCCAGTTCAATTGCGCTCCGGTAGGCGTTGATGGCCAAGGTATGAAAGCCCATCTGCAGATAGCGAGCTCCGTCTTCCTTCAGTTGGGCGACCGTCGGCTCCCCTGTCAGTAGGGTCATGGGCGGTTGCGCGTGGGCAGGCATGGCCACCGCCAAGCTCAGCAGGCACCCCACCGTTTTCAGGCCTAAGGGTACAGCCTGACGACCAATCTGCTGCCTATTCATCACCATGATCTGTTTCCTCCAACCACATCAACACCACTTCATTCCACCCCTCTGGGCCCGGGAGCTGAGCCAATTGCCATTGAGGCAGGGCCTCACTCCAGAGACTATCCGCAATGGGGCTGGGAAGCACCACTTTTTGTTCCGACCATCGCAAAAAGGCCACATCTGGCGGGGAACACCCAATGCCCAAAGCTTTGATAGGGCCCAGATGCCGTTGGTAGCAATCCAGCAGCCGCTGCACCGCCTGTTCCCCCGGTAACCAATTGGGTTCTGCGGCCATCGTTGGCTGCATCCATCCGGTCAGATACCATTGCGGCAGGCTAGAGAAGTGAAGCTGACGCACCCGCAGCAGATGTTGGGTGAGGTTGGCTTCTTGCTGGGCAAAAGCTTCCCGCAGGGTTTCGGGATCCCCGGAATAGCTGAAAATCTCACTGTACTCTCGCTGCTGCGCCCGCTCTGCCTCTTCCAAAGGGATCCCAGTGGCAGCGGCCAGTTCAGAGGCAGTCCAATCCCCAAACCCGATCAAATCCAAGTGGGACTCTTGACGCACCTGTTGCAGGATGCTGCGCAGGCGAGAATAGGGCAGACCCAAAGCATACACGTAGTAGGGCGGTCGGTGTTGCCACTGCTCGTCTAGGATGCCCGCCGGGAAGTAATGCTCGGGAACGTAAACGGCAGAGCCATCCTCACAGATGAACGGATGCTCCAGGCGCAACTGCCGCCGCACATGTTCCAGTTGAGCGCGGGTGCGCAGGCTGTAGAGCACCAAGGGAATGGAGCGGCGCTCTAGGGCAGCCAAGGCTTGTCGGGCAGCACCATAGCTGTTGGACTCCAGATCCAGCAAGCTGCCATCTAAACTGGTAAGGACAAGTCGCATAGGTGCAGGAAGGGAAAAGGTGCTGGCCCCGTCAGAATTGCAAGTAGCGCGACCGGGATCCCTGAAGCGGCCAACATTACCCATGATCCAATAGCTTGACCAATCTGAGGGGGGTTAGCCTCAAATGCTCTCCCTCACAGCATCTGGGTGAATGGGCAATCCGTGCGCCAGAAGTGGTAAAAGCTCGATTGAGCACTACAGAATGCGTGTGTCGCCGAAGATCTTGGCTCAAAAACCAGCAGCAGAGAAGACAGACAGATTGAGTGGGTCAGTGGCTAGTTCTCTGTGCCAAAGGCACGATCCCCTGCATCCCCCAGCCCGGGCAAAATGAACCCTCGATCGTTCAGCCGCTCGTCAATCATGGCGCAGAAAATTTGCACCATCGGGTAGTGGGATCCCAACCGCTGTAACCCTGGGGGCGCTGCCAATGCGCTGACAATTCTAACCAAGCTGGGATCCGCCCCCCGTTTTTTTAGCTCATCCAAAACCCACAGCAGCGTGCCCCCGGTGGCCAACATCGGCTCGGGAATGAGAATGCGCATCTGTTCAGGGATCCGCTCTGGAAGGCGATTGAGGTAGCAACTGGCCTGCAGCGTTTCCTCATCCCGCACCATGCCAATGTGAAAGATCCGCGCCTGGGGCAAAAGGGCCTGACAGCCTTCCAGCATCGCCAAGCCAGCCCGCAATACAGGCACAATGCCCAGCAGGGTATCCGGCGCGATGACCTCTGCGGCAACGGGTTCCAAAGGGGTTTGCACCTGAACGGTCTGGGTGGGGATCCACTCCCGCATCGCCTCATAGGTTAGCCAGCGGCCCAGCTCCGACATGGCCGTGCGAAACAGGGGCATGGGCGTCTCCGCATCCCGAGCCACGGTTAGCCAGTGCTTAATGAGCGGGTGAGGGGGGACATAGACACGAAGCTGCTGACTTGCCACGGGAGAATGCCTCAATCTGGGCGGTAGCATAGCGGGTTGCCTTAGCAGAAAGCAAGCTCTAGAAAGCAAGCTCTCCAATTGGCCGCAACTCCATCCCGACCGGGGATAAATTGCCAACAGCTCCGGCAAATGCTCAAGGGGTGGGGCTCTTTGACCCAGCAAGATTGCGGCAGAATGAGATCTGCAGGCTACTTCGAGCGCCGGTCATGTTCGGTGGCTACAGGTTTGGGATAGACCAGGGCAAGGCTGGTTTCGGGTTTTGTTCCTCTTGCCATTTGCGAACTGAGGTGCTGGCCCCAGGGCAGCTTGGCCTCCCGCCGATGGAACCCAATGCCGGCGGATCTCGTCTGCAAGTACCGGTAGCCGGAGATACCGCTCTGTCCAAGGGTTTCTGGCTTAATGGGGTGTCGCAAGTTACAGCCTGTTCACAAATTAAGGGATACAAAACTTAAGGGATACAAAACATCGTGTTTCTGAGGCTTGACTCCGATGAGGTTTAGAACAAGTAGGTTTACAACCGTATCCGTAGCCCCTCAATAGGCTGTACCTGCATCTTTGGCCCCCTCACACCTTGCAAGGATTAGCTTAGGGAGAATGGATTATGGCTTCGTCTCAACCCTCTGACTCGAACACCAAGGCTCTGAGCCGCCGTCAGCTTCTCAAAGTGGGGGCCGCAGCCCTTGGGGGCGGTCTACTGGCGGCAGGGGGCGCCCAAGCTCAGCGCAAACCCTCTCCCACCCTGATCGTGGCTCAGGGATCCGGCCTGGATCGCGTTTCCTACGCTACCAACTGGTATGCTCAGGCGGAACACGGCGGCTTCTATCAGGCGGTGGCGACCGGCATCTACCGCGAGCATGGCCTGGATGTAACCATCAAGATGGGTGGCCCCGGCATCAACATCACCCAAGTTTTGGCCGGTGGAGCTGCCGAATTTGCCATGGGAGGAAGCACAGGGGTGATCAATGCTGTGCGAGAAGGGATCCCTTTGGTGTGTGTGGCAGCCATTTTCCAGAAAGACCCGCAGATCATCATGACCCACCCCGGCACCCAGCGCTTTGAAGAGCTCAAGGGCCGGCCCATTTTCGTCTCGAAAGGGGGGCTTGCCACCTACTGGCCCTACCTAAAGGCCCGCTTTGGCTTCACCGACGATCAGGTTCGTCCCTACAACTTCAACCCCGGCCCCTTTTTGGCGGATCCCAGCTCAGCTCAGCAAGGCTATCTGACATCCGAGCCTTTTGCCATCCAACGGGAAGGGGGATTTGAGCCGGTGGTCTTCCTCCTGGCGGATTTGGGCTACAAACCCTACGCCACCACCATCGAAACCCGTCGCCAACTGGTGGAAACCAAGCCCGACTTGGTGGAGCGATTCGTGGATGCCTCTATCAAAGGCTGGTACAGCTTCTTGGAGGATCCCCGTCCGGCCTATCGCTTGATCAAGCAGGACAACCCGGAGATGACCGATGCCCAGTTGGCCTACAGCTTCGAGAAATTGCAGGAGTACGGCATCATCTTGTCCGGCGATGCGTTGGAAAAAGGCATTGGCGCCATGACCGACAAACGCTGGCAAGACTTCTTCGACAGCATGACGGTGGCCGGCGTATTTGAGCCAACCATCAACTACCGGGCTGCCTACACACTGGACTTCGTCAACAAAGGCACTGCCTACTACACTGCCTGACGGACTTCCACCCTTGGCGCTTCTCAGCCCAAGGGATCCCCCCTCGCCCCCAGCCCCTCTTCCACCAAGGGAGAGGGGAACTATAGTCATTTCAAACTAGATTGAGACACCCCCTAAACGCTCCGCGCCACTGCCCTCACCCCCATTCCTTCTCTCAGAGGGAGAAGGGGGCTAGAGGGAAATGTTTCATTCCGGTTTAATTGAGAATGCCAGAACACTGCGTGATCACCTCCCCCAACACCGCCAGCAACACCGGCACCCCCAGACGGATCCCGGAGACCAACAGCGAGATCAAACAAAAAGCTCCAAGTGAAAAGGCGTTCCAGCGAAGCTTGGCCCAGCACTCCATCAACAAATGCAGGCACAGGTGGGAGCAGATTCATCGCCGAGCTGGAAAGCCTATCATGGGATCCAGTATGGAATCCATTGTGTCAGCAGCGCAGGGCACTTTGACCCTTTCACCCTCCTCTTCTCCGCCAGACCCGCCAGCCAGTCTGACGGGCTCATTCCCCGCCGCTGACGCGGCAGGGATCACTTGGCCTTGGGCAGCGCAGCGGGATCCCATCCTTGTCCTCGGGGCTGGGCTGATGGGGCGTTTGTTGGCCGCCAGCCTTGTCGAGGTTGGGCATCCCGTCCGCATTGTGGAGGCGGCTCCTGCTGCTGCTGTTGAGAGCAGTGCTGCCCATTTTGCCGCTGCTATGCTGGCTCCCCTAGCCGAGTCTGCCATCGCCGAAGCCAGTGTGGTGGCCCAGGGATACTACGCCCTTTCTCGTTGGCCCGCCCTTCTGGCCAGCCTGCCAGAGCCGGTTTTCTTTCAGCAGGAGGGCACTTTGATCCTCTGGCACCGCCAAGATGCCGGGGAAGCCAGACGTTTCTCGTCCCTGCTGGCCGCTGTGGTGGAGCGCCTTCCCGCTCTCCCTAAGCCCCAGCCTCTAGATGCTCAGGCTCTGGCCGAGCTGGAGCCATCGGTAGCCGGGCGATTTGCGCAGGGCCTGTATCTTCCCCAAGAGGGCCAACTGGACAACCGCCAACTGTTGTCGGCTCTGCTGGCCAAGCTGCGGCAGCACGAGGTGGAAGTGGAGTGGGGTTGCCCCTGGGATCTGAAGCAGGCCCAAGCCTGGCAGCAACAAACCGGAGGCTGGGTTTTGGATTGCCGCGGCCTGGGGGCTCAAAAAGAATGGGGCGGGCAAAAACTGCTGCGCGGAGTTCGGGGTGAGGTGGTGCGCCTGTATGCCCCAGAAGTCTCTTTGCGGCGCCCAACCCGGCTGTTGCACCCTCGCTACCCGATCTACATCGCTCCCAAGCCGGGACACCTGTTCGTAGTGGGAGCCACCGAGATCGAATCTGAGGATCGCTCGCCGGTGAGCGTTCGCTCGGCTTTGGAGTTGCTCAGCGCCGCCTACGCCGTACATCCTGCCTTTGCCGAAGCGCGTATCCTGGAATTGGGCAGCCAATGTCGTCCCACCTTGGCGGATAACCTGCCAGCCGTGGTGGAGCGCTCACCTCGCCTGTTGCAGATCAACGGCCTCTATCGCCATGGCTTTCTGATCTCCCCGGCCATCCACGATGCTGTCTTGGAGTATCTCCACCAGGGTAGTTGTCGCTTGGCCCAGCAGCTTGGGATCCCCTTTCAGGTGCAGGCTGCCCCTCTTTCCGGTGAGTCCCTGTCGCCATGCGTGTCTTGATCAACCAAAAGCCTTACGATTTGCCGGAAGGCACCACTTTGGCCGAGGCAGTGGCTCAGGTGGGGGCCAGCGGCCCTTTCGCGGTAGCGGTTAATCTGAAGTTTGTGCCACGTGCGCAGCATGAGCAAACCCGTCTGCAAGAAGGCGACCAGGTGGAGATCGTCACTCCGGTTGCCGGCGGCTAGCGCTCAAGTCCGCTTTTCTATCTGCCTCAGCCATGTCCACCCTTCTCCATTGCTCTCCCTCAACTCTGGCCGATGAGGATCCTTTGGTTCTCTACGGCCAACCGTTGCCCAGCCGCCTGATGTTGGGTACGGCTCGCTACCCTTCGCCGGCCATTTTGGAGCAGGCGGTGGCGCGCGCGCAGCCCTGTTTGTTGACGGTTTCTCTGCGGCGGCAAGGGGCACTGGGGCCAGAAACTTCCCAGAGGTTCTGGGCTCTGTTGCAGAAGATGGGGATCCCAGTTCTGCCCAACACCGCCGGCTGCCACAGCGTGCAGGAGGTGATCACAACGGCGGAGATGGCGCGGGAGGTGTTCGGCACCGACTGGATCAAGCTGGAGTTGATCGGGGATGACTACACGCTGCAGCCGGATCCCGTGCAACTGCCGACGGCAGCGGCTGAGCTGGTCCGGCGCGGCTTTAAGGTGCTGCCCTATAGCACCGACGACCTGGTGCTCTGCCAGCGGCTTTTGGATGCTGGCTGTGAGGTGGTGATGCCCTGGGCGGCCCCCATCGGCACCGGCAAAGGCCCTCTCAACCCCTACAACTTGCGCCTGCTGCGGGAGCGGATCGAGGCGCCGCTGATCGTGGATGCCGGCTTGGGCCTGCCCTCCCATGCCTGCCAGGTGATGGAGTGGGGCTTCGACGGGGTGCTGCTAAACACGGCAGTGGCTTTGGCCCGGGATCCGGTGGCCATGGCCGAGGCCTTTGCAGAAGCGGTGCGCTCAGGCCGCCGAGCCTACCTGGCCGGGGCCATGATCCCTCAGGAAACAGCTCAGCCCAGTACGCCTGTCCTCGGCACTCCCTTTTGGCACCAGGGCTGACTGCCGCTCTCAGGGGTGCAGCTCAGGCGGCAGGCTTTCGCGCCTGGATAACCTGCAGAGCTCCCCCAGCGTGGAGGGTCTGCCGGATGGATTGCCAACCCTGCTGCTGCAAATGCTCGGGCAAATCCAGCTTGAGCAGCTCCCAAGCGGTCTCGGTTTCAAAAAGGGCCAGAAAGAGGGCCAGCCCAGGCCAGATCAGGGGTTGCCGAGGCGCATGCAGATCCAGGATCAAGAGTCCTCCCCCCGGCTTGAGCACCCGCCACACTTCCCGCAGCACCTGCTCCAAGTCGGCGAAGGACAATTCGTGCAGAGCCAAGCTGGTATGCACCCAATCAAAGCTGGCATTGGGAAAGGGCATATCTTGGGCAAAGGCCTCCACAAACTCCACCTGGGGAAGGCGTTTGCGGGCTGCCGCTAGAGCTTTGGGGGAAGCATCCAGGCCCACCACCTGCTGGCTCAGCTCCGCCAACAGTGGGGTTACTTCAGCTGGGCCACAGCAGAGATCCAACACCCGCTCCTGGGGATGAATCTGGATCCCTTGTAGGGGCAATTTCCGCAGCCGCTCGTATCCCCCCACCGCCAGAGCAGCCCCGCGGCTGATGCTGCGGTAAAGCCAGGGAAAGCGGTAGCTCCAGTCGCGCAGGAAGGTGGCCACAGACAGGGATCCCTCAGGGGCTCTTTCAGCCTACCTGACCTACATCCATTGCAAACTGGTTTGAGACATATGTTTTTCTGGATTTTCTCGGGGTTGGCTTGGAACTCTCCTCTGCCGGCAGTCGTCTAAGAAGACGAGGCGTTTTAGGCTTTTTTCTGTCTACCCACTGCTGCTCTATGACTCAGTTTGAGCTGCCTCCCTCCCCTTCCGAGAAACCTGGCCGGCACAGCTTGGTTTGGTTGGTGGCTGCTGCAGGTCTGACGGTCTTGCTCTGGCAGCTCCCCTGGGGCAACTATATCCTCTACCCCTTTACGATTCTGGCCACCTGGTTTCATGAGATGGGCCACGGCTTGACGGCAGTGCTGTTGGGTGGGGAGTTTCATCGTCTGGAGATCTATCCCGACGGGTCGGGGTTGGCCTTTCACAGTGGGCACTTGTTTTTGGGGCCGGTGGGTCGAGCTTTGGTGGCCGCCGGCGGGCCAATGGGGCCCCCAATGGCCGGGGCGGTTTTTATCCTGGCTTCTCGTCGTCAAGGTACGGCCCAGTTGGGGTTGTTGGCTTTGGGATCCCTGCTGTTGCTGTCGGCGGTGCTCTGGGTGCGCTCTCTATTTGGCCTGTTGCTGATCCCGGCTATTGGGCTGGGGATCTTGGCGGTGGGCTGCTGGGCTTCCCCTTGGTTGCGGGGCTTTGCCGCACAGTTTTTGGGGGTGCAGGCCTGTGTGAGCACCTACCACCAGCTCGACTACTTGTTTACGGCCTCTGCCGTGATCAATGGGCAGGTGATCCACTCCGATTCCAGCCAAATTGCCCAAAACTTGTTCTTGCCCTACTGGTTTTGGGGAGGGGTGATGGCGGTATCTTCTTTGGTGCTGCTGATAACCAGCTTGCAACTGACGTTCCGAGACTAACCGGCGGGGGGCAAAGCCGCAATTTTGGCAGTGATTTGTGTCACGCAAAAATCCGTCCTCCATCACTGCCCAGTCGAGAAAACCGCCGCTACAGTAATGGGCAAGAGGAGTGAGGAGCTGAGGAGTGGAGCATGTGGCGGGATGTTATTGGGCTGGCCCTGGCGGCGACCCTACTGTTGATCAGCAAAACCGCCGCAGACACGCTGGGCCAAAGCCAGGTGCAGACTTTCACCGAACCTGAGCCGATGCCCTACTCTGCACCGGTGGAATGAGGTACTTGAGTCTGCTGACGGAGGTCGTAGCAGCGTTGCCGTTTTGTGCAACACTCATTCTAGAGTCTTTAAGGGCTCCGTCCGAGTAGCGCGGTCGCAGCAGCGTTGCGGAGCAATAACAGTAGGCTTGGGATCCCTGATGCGCATAGCCCTATTTACGGAGACGTTTCTGCCCAAGGTGGATGGCATCGTTACCCGCCTCTGCCACACGGTGCGTCACCTAACCGCTCGAGGCAACTCGGTGCTCATCGTCGCGCCCCGGGGAGCCCCCCGGCGGTTTGCACGGGCACGGGTTTACGGGATCCCGGGGATGCCACTGCCTTTGTATCCAGAGTTGAAGCTGGCCGCCCCTGGCCCGGCCATCGGTAAGTTGCTCAGCCGTTTCCGACCGGATGTGATCCACGTGGTGAACCCGGCGGTTTTGGGATTGGGGGGCCTCTACTACAGCCAGACGATGGGGATCCCACTGGTGGCCTCCTACCATACCCATCTGCCGAAGTATCTGAAGCATTATGGGCTGGGCTTTCTGGAAGGGGTTTTGTGGAATCTCCTGAAGCTGGGGCACAATTTGGCGCGGGTCAATCTTTGCACCTCGACGGCCATGATGCAGGAGCTGAGCGCCCACGGCATTGAGCGGGTGCAACTGTGGCAGCGAGGAGTGGATACGGAGTTGTTTCATCCCCAGGCGGCCAGTTCAGAAATGCGGGCTCGGCTCACGGCGGGGCAACCGGAACGGCCTCTTTTGCTCTACGTGGGGCGGCTTTCGGCTGAGAAGGAAGTGGGGCGGATCCGGGTCTTGTTGGAGCAGATCCCCCAAGCCCGCTTGGCTATTGTGGGGGATGGGCCAGAGCGGGGATCCCTGGAGCAACATTTTGCCGGCTACGATGTGGTGTTTACGGGCTATCTGCAGGGGGAGTCTCTGGCAGCGGCCTTTGCATCGGCGGATCTGTTCGTGTTCCCCTCTCGCACCGAGACCTTGGGGCTGGTTCTGTTGGAAGCCATGGCTGCCGGTTGTCCGGTGATCGCCCCCCGCTGCGGTGGCATTACCGATGTGGTGGACAGTGGGCGCAATGGCTTTCTGTTCGATCCCAATTCGGATAGCGACTTTGTCCAGGTTACCCAGCAACTCCTGAGCAGCGTCGGGCAGCGACAGCTCTTCCGACAGCAAGCCCGCCAAGAGGCAGAACGTTGGAGCTGGTCGGCAGCCACCCAACAGTTGGAAGGCTACTACCGGGCTGTTATTGCTGCCGATTAGCGGTGCGGAGCATGACTCTAGTCAATAATAAGCTCAACTATACTGAAAATAATGTATAATATGTTCAGTACGGATTACTACTAGTTGATCTTTCTGTTTACTTTCGAGTCTACCAACATGGTAGCCAAAGCAAAGCAGAAAATTGGTAGTAAGACGACACGGAAACTGCGCTTTGGGTATTCTACTCAAAGCTTTGCGGGATACCGCCATTCTGTTTGGAAACAAACAGAATGCTATCGCTGCATAGTTGAACAGTGATGTTCAGCAGTGTTCAGCGTAAATGTATCAGCACAGAGTCCCCTACTGGGAAATACTCAGGGCAGAACTCCGTCCTGCTCTCGGGGTTCTCCATAGCACCAGTGCGAACGGCCAGCCTAGGCAGAGACCGGATGATCCCCTTCAATGGCCCGCACTTGCTCCACAAAGAATTCTTCTAGGGATTGCCGTTGCCAATGCAAGTCGGTGACCAGTGCCCCCGCTTGGTTCAAAAGGCTCAGCAACTCCGGTAGGGATCCACTCCATTCCCCCGACCAATGGGATCCCTGAATCGAGAAGTGCTCTAGGCGGTCGCGGAACTGTTCGACGGCGCCACCGTGCCCTTGTACCCGATAGCTTTTGCTCTCTCCCAGCAAGTCATCCAAAGTTCCCTGATGCACCAATTTGCCGCCGATGATCAGGCCGACTCGGTTGCAGATAACTTCCACATCCGCCAGGATATGGCTGTTGAAAAACACCGTTTTGCCCTGCTGCTTGAGGGACAGAATGATCTCGCGCATTTGATAGCGGCCCATGGGATCCAGTCCCGACATCGGCTCATCCAGAAACACCAGCTCTGGGTCGTTGATCAGCGCTTGGGCCATGCCAGTGCGCTGCAGCATGCCCTTGGAGTAGGTGCGCAGTTGTTTTTTGCGGGCCGTATCTATAGAAAGCCCCACCAGCTCCAGCAGTTGCGGGATCCGCTCCTTCAACAGGCTATTGGGCAGACCAAACACCTTGCCGGCAAACTGGAGAAACTCCCATGCCGTCAAGTAATCGTAAAAATAGGGGTTCTCCGGCAAATATCCCACCTGTTGCTTGATGGAGCGATCCCCCAGGGGTTTGCCCAGCAAAGTGCCGCTGCCGCGGGTGGGCTCCACAATGCCCAGTAGGCATTTGATGGTGGTGGTTTTCCCGGCCCCGTTGGGCCCCAGCAGCCCAAAGGTTTCTCCGCGGGCCACAGTCAGAGAAAAATCTTTGAGGGGGCTGACCACCTTGTTCAGCCAAAATCCTGTGCGATAGGTTTTGGTCAGGCCGGTGATGGCAATGACCGGCTCTGGTGCCGCGAACGCTTCTGCTGGGGAAGTGGGGGTCTCGCTCATGGACTCGCTCGTAGGTATGTTGGAGTTGAGGGAGAAAAAGGTGCCGCGAACACCGAGTTAAGGAGCACACAGTCCGCCAGGCGATAGGCTACCCAGCCTAACCTTTAGTTTACCCACAGGCTTTGTCCCAGCCTAGGCTTGCCGCAGCACTTCCGGTAGAGGAAAGGGTCCAGAGCAAACATACTCCGCGTAGGTATCCGCTTCATTCGCAACAGCGGTGCGGTTCCTTTGCCGTAGGCACAGCACTTTGCTCTGACCTCCCTTCAGTAGCATTCTCATCATCTGGGATGATTCTGGGATGATGATTTCCATCGCGTTGGCGGTGCGGAGCAAGAAAATTGAATCCAGAGGTTTTGTGGGATCCCAGCCGGTGGTGATCATCGGCAACAGCGTTGCAGAGCAATAAGAAAGGAGTGTTTCTTGCTGGATAAGGTGCTTAGGCAGTGGAAGGAGCGGCTGTTGGCTCCAGTGCTGCAAACCCCTCTCCAACAGGTGCATCCCCTAGCCATTACCCTGTCGGGGTTTGCCATGGGCCTGGCCTCTGGGACAGCGGCAGCTTACGGGGCCTACGGGTGGGGGCTGGGCCTGTGGTTGCTGAACCGGTTTATGGACGGGCTGGACGGCACGTTGGCTCGTCTGCAGGGACGGCAAAGCGATCTGGGGGGCTACCTGGATATGCTGCTGGACGTGGTGGTCTACGCAGTCGTTCCCCTGGGGCTGGCCTTTCACCAGGGATCCCTGCTGGGCTATGCTTCTCTGGCTCTGATGCTGGCCAGCTTTTACATCAACCTTTGCTCCTGGATGTATTTGGCAGGGCTGTTGGAAAAACGGCGTTCGCGACAGCGTTGCGGAGCAACAAGGACGGATGGCACTGTCGGGGCGGGATCCCTGGATGAACTGACCAGCTTAAGTATGCCGTCGGGGCTTATCGAGGGCAGCGAAACCATCTTTTTCTACGGCTTGTTTTTCCTTTTCCCGGAGTACATGGTGGGCTTGTTTGGGCTGATGGCGATTCTGGTGCTCTTGAGTGCTGTGCAGCGGTTGGTTTGGGCGCTGGGATCGCTTTCTGCTCCAAGGTGAGCCCGGAAAGGGTCTGTTATTATGGCTCCGTCCGGCTGGCGCGAGTTGGGTTACAAGGGTTCCCCATCAGATTTCACCGGGCGAGAGGATCCAAAATAAAAAAGCCATGGAGATCTGTTGCCATGACCTCCACCCTCAACCAACGCATTCGCCACTTCTACGATGCCTCCTCCGGCCTCTGGGAGCGGGTGTGGGGGGAGCACATGCACCATGGCTATTACGAGCCGGGCCAAACCGGTAAGGATCGCCGCCAAGCTCAGATTGACTTGATTGATAGGGTTATCCAGTGGGGCCAGATCGGGGATCCCTGCCCTCCCCAGCACATTCTTGATCTTGGCTGTGGCATTGGGGGAAGCAGCTTGGAGTTAGCCCGGCGCTTTGGGGCACAGGTTACGGGCATTACCCTCAGCCCCGTCCAAGCCCAGCGGGCTACGGAGCGCGCCCAAGAGGCCGGCCTGAGCAACAAGGTGCGATTTCAGGTGGCCGATGCCCTGGAGATGCCCTTTGCAGACAACACCTTTGATCTGGTGTGGTCTCTGGAAAGCGGCGAGCACATGCCGGATAAGCGGCAGTTTCTGGCCGAGGGCTGGCGGGTCTTGCAACCGGGCGGGCAGGTGATGGTGGTAACCTGGTGCCACCGCGAGGGATCCCTGAGCCAGCAGGATCAACAGCTTTTGCAGAAAATCTACGAGGTGTACTGCCTACCCTATGTGATCAGCCTCTCCAGCTACGAGGCTCTGGCCCAACAGGTGGGCTTTGAGCAGGTGCGCAGCGCCGACTGGTCGGAGCGAGTGGCCCCTTTCTGGGATGAGGTGATCGCTTCTGCCCGCGACTGGCGCTGGATCTGGGCTTTGCTGCGCAGCGGCTGGGTTACCGTTCGCGGGGCGCTGGGGCTGGGCCTGATGCGTCAGGCTTATGCCACCGGCTTGCTCTGCTTTGGCCTCTTGACTGGGTTCAAACCTGGGGATCAGCCAAGGTAGGGATCCCTTGCTCCCCTTTGGGAGGAGGGGCGCTTGGGGAAATGGGCTCAAAAGTTGGGCTGGGGCGGTGCTGTGCCAGTGAGTTCCAGATACTTTTGCTTCACCGCCTGAATATCCTGCCACATCAACCACTTGGGGCTGCCAGGGGTGCGGTCTGGGTTGCGCAGCAGATAGGCCGGGTGAAAAATGGGCATACACCAGCGTCCCTGCCACTGGATCCATTCCCCGCGGATCTTGGTGATCCCTCGCTTCTCGCCCAAAAGGGAGCGCACCGAGGTGGCCCCCGTGAGCAGAATAATCCAGGGATCCACCAGGCGAATCTGCTCCAACAGATAGGGACGGCAGGCGTCCATCTCCTCCTGGGTGGGCACGCGGTTGTTAGGGGGGCGGCACTTGACCACATTACAGATGTAGGTGTCCTGCTCGGGATCCAGCCCCACCGAAGCCAGGATTTTATCCAGCAATTGTCCCGACTTGCCCACAAAAGGCAGCCCCTGCAGGTCTTCGCTTTCCCCTGGCCCCTCTCCGATGATTAAAATCCTTGCCTTGGGGTTGCCCCGATGCACCACCACATGGGTACGGCTGGCTGCCAAGTCGCAGCGCTGGCATACCAAACAATGCTGCTTCAGTTGCTCCAAATCCCTGTAAGTGCCGGGGGGGATGGGCACCTGGGCCGACAGGGGGATCTGATCCCACTGGGGGAGTGTCTCCTCCGCCGGGGCTGGCGGCTCGATGGGATCGTCAAACAGGCTGGGCTGAAGCTCCGGCGGTTTTTTCTTGGCAGCCATTGCAAGTCGAGGTTTCCTTGTGCAGCGATCTTCGATTGCTCCCCCGCCCTTGTCAAGCTCCAGGTCAATTTGCCGGCAGGGGAGAACCTTTACTCCTTGTTAAACTGAGAAAACGAAAACTTGCGCCGGCCTTAGCTCGTCTCTACTCCCTGAGCCTGCCATGCTGCTTTTGTCCAAAGAACTGCCCAACCTGAACTACCGTCATACTCTACAGCGCTTCGACGAGGATTGGCGGGATCCCCTCTCTGCCCTGTTGGGCTGGGGGCGCGCTGCCGGTGCCGATTTGGTGGAGATTTTTCTAGAACGGGGCAATTCCATCAGTTGCCTGGCCGAAGATGACGCCATCACCAGCATCACCCCACGACTCTCCACCGGTGCCGGCGTGCGGGTGTTTCGCGGCTTGGCCGACTGCTACGTCAGCACCAACGATCTATCCTTTGCCGGTCTCAAGGCTGCTCTGGAGAAGGGCCTTTCGCTGATGGGCCTCACCCCTCCCGGCCCCACAGCGCTGGTTTCTGCCATCAACCTGGAGATGCTGCAGGACTACGGCGAGCGTCGCCGCAAAGATGGCTGGTTGAAGGAATGTAGCCCCATTGCGGAGATGGGGGAGATCCTGCTCAAAGCCAACGAGCAACTGGGTCGCCAAGCCCGCCATGTGCAGTCCCGCCGCACCACCTATTTCCGCGATTGGCAAGAGATTCTGGTGGCCTGCAGCGATGGCACCTTTGTGCGGGATGTGCGCCTCACCCAATCCGTGAGCTCTACGCTGCTCTGTGCCGATGGATCCCATCGCGCCTCTGTCAGTCAACGCTCCGGCGGTACGGGGGATCCCAACTTTTTGCGCCGTTGGGATCTGGAGGCCCATAGCCGGGAGCTGGCAGAAGCTGCCGGCCAGATGCTCTATGCCGACTATGTGGAATCCGGCACCTACCCGATTGTGATGTCCAACGCCTTTGGCGGCGTCATTTTCCACGAAGCCTGCGGCCACTTGTTGGAAACCACCCAAATTGAGCGCAAAACCACGCCCTTTGCCGACAAAAAAGGCCAGAAAATTGCCCACAAAAACCTTACCGCCTGGGACGAAGGTCTCTCTGAAGGGGCCTTTGGCAGCCTGGATGTGGATGACGAGGGGATGCCCGTCCAGCGCACTTTGCTAATTGAAAAGGGCATTTTGAAGAACTTCCTGGCCGACCGGGCCGGCTCAATGCGCACCGGCCACCCCCGCACCGGCAGCGGTCGCCGCCAAAACTACACCTTTGCCCCTGCCAGCCGTATGCGCAACACTTACATCGCCCCTGGAGATGCAGAATTGGACGATCTTTTTGCTTCTATCGACAAAGGCATCTATTGCAAGCGCATGGGGGGAGGGAGCGTCGGCCCAACCGGGCAATTTAACTTTGCCGTCGAAGAAGCTTATCTTATCCAAAACGGCAAAATTACCAAGCCCCTCAAGGGAGCCACCCTGATCGGAGAAGCCAAAGACATCTTGACCAAAATCTCCATGTGTTCCAAAGACCTCAGCTTGGCAGCTGGGTTCTGTGGCTCTGTAAGTGGCAGCATTTACGTCACCGTCGGGCAGCCTCACATCAAGGTGGATTCCATTACCGTGGGCGGTCGCTAATTCCAGGGATCCACCTCGACATGGCCTATGACAACGTCTGCAAATATCTGGCCGAGCGTTTCCCAGAGCAGTTTGTCCGCTGGCTCATGGGAGAAGTGGCTCGGCTCCGACTCTATCGGAGGTATCCTCACCTATCGGTGCAGCAGGTGGTCAAGGTGCTCCGCACCGCTAACGCGATTGACTTGCGCAAAACGGGGTCGGAGGGAGTTTTCCAGACCTCTTTTCGTCTAGAGAGGCTGAGCCATGAGTTTGATGTTGTCCGCCTGTGGGAATGCGATTTGAGGGCCGGAGCGGATCGGCAAGCCCTGCTACCGTTTCGGGTTCTAAGCCAGGTGGAAGATCCAGCAGAAACCTTGCGAGAGGTGGTCAGTGAGCTAGAGAGCTTGGCAGACCCCAGTGAGAGAAGGGAATTGGCAGCCGCAACAGCCGTCTTGGCGGGACTAGCATTGGATCGGGGTTTGATTCGACAAATCATGAGGTCTTTGGATATGAGGGAATCGGTGATCTACCAAGAGTGGCGGGCAGAAGCTCTGCGAGAGGGGCTGGAAGAAGGGCGCAAAGAAGGACGCAGAGAAGGACTACAACTGGGCCTGCAACAAGGGCTACAACAAGGATTGCAACAAGGATTACAACAGGGATTGCAACACGGGGAAGCAACGCTGGTTTTGCGGCTGCTCAGGCGGAAGTTGGGATCCCTTGACCCGGCCCTTGAGAATAAGATTTGGGCTTTGTCAACGTCACAACTGGAGGCGCTGGGGGAAGCTCTGTTGGACTTCAACAGCAAGGACTACGTCCCGCTGGCGCGATCGGAAGAGTTGACCGCCTGGCTGGCCCGTCAGCTAGAAACCGCAGGAGCCCCGCTCTCTGCCCACAGGGCAAGGGTCGGGAGGAATGTGAGTAAAATGCAATAAGGCTATGACCCAAGTCCTGACCGTTTCTTGCAAGCTCAAGGTGTCCCAGTCGCAAGCCGCCAAATTGGACGAGACATTGGATGCTTTGTCGCTACGCGACGCTAACGCGAACGGCCAAGCCTTGAACTGGGTCAACCAAAACACACCCGAGAAAGTCGTCAACCCACTGAAACTCCAATCCCTGTGCTACTACGAAATCCGTGCCCGTTTCGGCTTGTCCAGTAATTTGGCAAGGACTACGTCCCGCTTACGCGACCAACAGATATGCAGACGGGTAGCGTCTGCTCGCAAGGTGGCACAACAGAAAAACCGCCCGGTCAAAGCGTTGTCGCTACGCGACGCTAACGCGAACAAGGGTGGCTTCGCTACCTACGACGCTCGTATCTTTTCGTTTCGCGAGAAAGACTGGACGGTGTCGCTCACCACGGTGGAGGGTCGAGAACGCTTTGAGCTGGCGATTGGTCATTACCAGAGAGAACAGTTGGCGGGCTCCAATCCCAAAAAGACCTCCGGTCCGCTGACGCGAACGGCCACTCTGGTCAAGCGCAAAGACGGTTCCTACTCCATCCAGATTTGCGTGGAAGCAAAGTTACCGGAACAGCAGAACACCGCTCAGGTGGTAGGCGTGGACTTGGGAAGGACAGATATTGCCCATACGTCAGAGGGGGACAACTGGAATGGACAGCAGTTGAACAGAGTCCGAGACCACTACTCCCGGTTGAGGGCGGTACTCCAACGCAAAGCCAGTAAGGGCACACGCAGTTCGCGGCGCAGATGCAGAGAACTGTTGCAACGGCTGTCTGGTAAGGAGAGACGCTTTCAGTCGCGTCAGCGTTGCGTAGCAAAAACGTGGGTCAATCATCGCATCTCTAAAGCTATTGTTTCTAGGGCAAAGGCCACAAATAGCGCTATTGCTTTAGAGGACTTGACAGGGATACGGGAGCGTATCAACCAACAACCCCGCAGCAAAGCCGAGCGGCGCAGGGCCAACAGTTGGGCGTCCTACCAACTGAGGCAGTTTCTGGAATACAAGGCGAGAGTTGCAGGGGTTTCTCTGATCCTTGTTCCGCCTGCTTATACCTCGCAGACCTGTCACAAGTGTTTGCACATCCATCCCGACCCTGCGCAATCCTGTCGCGTCAGCGTTGCGTAGCAAAATCGCAGTGGGAAGCAGTTTAAGTGTGGGCACTGTGGATGGGAAGGGGATGCGGACTGGAATGGGGCCAACATGATTGCCAAACTTGGGGCTGCTGTAAACCAGCCTAGAGGTCCGTGGTTGGCTTGCCAACTACAGGGCTACCGAAAGCCTGCACTGATACATTTACGCTGAACACTGCTGAACATCACTGTTCAACTATGCAGCGATAGCATTCTGTTTGTTTCCAAACAGAATGGCGGTATCCCGC